>NZ_JBBKBF010000030.1:0-45241 GCF_037892625.1 Phocaeicola sp. ICN-14070
ATATGTCGGCTAACAACTTATGTCAAGGCGGAAAATAGAATGGTTACTCCTTACTGTTCATCCTTGATTTATCAAAAGCGGATTATTATAATGTCTGTTGTATTCGTCTCTTTTAATGAAAAGCTTAATAACTGGGCTTTGTTTACTCTGTTATTCTAGTTTGACTTTACCCTTTATTATAGGAATATTAAAGAAACCATTTTGGAAGGTGAAAGTGTATCTGTCACCTATTTCAGCTTGCTTATAAAAGTCGTTTCCAAAATCAAACGTTCTTACTCCAAGTTCTTTATTTTCAAAATGAAATTCTACATCAAAATGAAGTCCTGCTCTATAAAGAGAACTGAAATCTTTGTTAATTATAGTTGCTGATTCATTGTAATATTTATACTCGGACGGAATATAGTAATTCGCTATTTCAACACCAAAGATTAGCAGCACACCTATTATCAATCCCATTGCCGAATGTATAAAAGAATAGAAAATAGCACCCAAGTATTCTTTCCAATTCCATATGATTTCTTTATCTCGAATAAGCCGTATTATACCAACAGCCAAACCAGTTATGGCACAGAGAATGTACCACCACCATCCAACCTCAAACAGAGTATTTTGATTTATTATTATTCCCTGTCGGCAGAAGAAGAGGATTGGCAAAAGAAGCCATAATGACAAGTATTTTGAAGTACTTTCTGATGATTCTACCTTTTTACAGTATTTTTTTGCACGTTTCTTTTTCATACGTCGTTATACATGGTTCCTATTTTTCTTTGATTAGTCTACAAATCTACAAAATAATACCATTCATTAGTCTGTAATTATCAGCTTTTCTTTTGTGATTCAGTTATATAGATGGTTTGTTGCTATATTCATCTATTTTCGTATCTTTCCCATTGTTTGTTCCAAACCTTACCTGAATTTCCCCTTTGCTCCTAACCATCCACTTATCGGTAAATTCATAGTTATCAAGGAACTTTTGGATTGAATTTCATTATCATAATGATCGATATCATAAACACAATCACTACACCGACAAGAGCACACGCACTCGCTATTCCCACCGTTTCAAGGTCGCTGGATTCATGATGAAACCATAGGAATCCAACCATCTGATTGGCCCATATAGCAGAAAACATCAAATTGGAGCAGCCTGTACATAAGTCCGTTATACTCTGGGAGAATTTGGATATCAAGAAACCAAATGTCAGTTGAAATACAGGCAATGTCACACAAATGACAACACCCCATTCATAAAACAGAGAACAGTAGGATATTTGAAGATAGGTCGCAGCGCATACGATAAAGATAGAAAGCATAGTCTTACACTTACCTCTATTATGCTTTATCAATATCGCCAGACTTATCATTAGTGCTAAGGATAAACCAAGTACTAACTCTACCTGTACGCTAATTTCATCTGCATTGGCTTTGGGAACAATGCAAAACATGATTATTGCTTCCAATAGGAATAATCCTACCAATAACAATCTATCTTTTGTAGTTAATCTTTCCATTATGCAGATATTTTGCCGACTATAAACCATAAAAGAAATACTACCCCTAATGATATTATAAATGCAATACTACCCAAAGGAATAACCCACGACCAACTTTTGTAATAAAACGCCTCCAAGTGAGTCAATCCTGTTAGAAGGGTCGGATCATTTTTATTAGCTTCCCGAAATGATTTGTATTGTGTTATGATGCCGGATTTAGTGTCAATGACAAAGTAGTATTCGCTTCCCGGAGCTTCGTTTACGAAATACCGCTCTCCATAAATAGAGTCGCCTGAAACCTTGATTTTAGTTACCCATTCAATGACATCCTTCCCATCTTTGCGAATATACCCTGTAAAATATTCACGGTCAAAGTCATCCGAAATAGTTTCTAATTCATAGCCGTTTGGTAACGTTGCGTGATAATACCCATCTATACCGCAACCTGTACCAAAAACTGAAGAACAGGTAAAACCACCTATCATGCAACCGAAATAGAAAGTATATATGAACACGAACGGAGATATAAATGTCAATATTGCATTCCGTTTTTTGTTTTTCTTGTTTCGCCAACATACGATACCAACCAATGGCAATGCAATCACTATTGCCAGCAATGTAAAGACAATCAATTGTATTATAATGCCAAGTAGTATCATCTTTTGTGATTTAATTGTTTTATTTCTGCTTTTCAGAAATCAATTTCTTTTCCTTGTTTATAATCTTCTAAATAGTCTGAGTATTCGTCGTCACTTGGAGCTATTATTGTAACACTTTCGTATAGTTCACCGTACCCTTTGGGAAGGACTTCAAAAACAATCAATCTTTCATCCGACAATTTAATAATGTGATTTGCAAGTCCTATTGTTTCACGAATACTATTAATAGTACCTATATTTATTTTAAGATTATCATATTTATCAAGCTTTGCATCATCAATGACAAGTTGATTGAAAGAGCTATTCGCATAACAAATTGCCGTTTTGTCGTTTCTGACAAAATAGACTTCCATACGTTCTATACCACTATTATCGGTTGTGACTCCGATATGGCAGTAAGCTCTCTCAAAAGTGAAGGGTATAATTATTTTTTCTACTGAAATGGGTTTAATGGGCGAAGGATAAGTTTTGTTCATTCCTTTCCGCCATAAACATATGAATAAGAATATGGCTAACGATAAATTCATCCACATACCCAAAGACAATCCGTCAATATACATGTAGCTTTGTTCAATAAGCAAGTCATTGTCTGTTGGCTCCACCACATATTTTAAGTATACATAAGTATTAGCCCATGTCAGAAATTCATATAGTGTTATAAGAAAAATATTATGAGACCTGCTATTTTCTGCCACTTTTTCATAAGTAAAATATTAAGCACAGCTGCACAAATTTACAAAAACCATCTTTTATATCAATAATGCAAAGCCAGATGTTTTTGTTTCATTTAAGTTCTTTGTCAGACAAATTACCAGAACACAATAATCGTTTGGCAAAATATGAAATGGCGCAAGAGAGTATAGGAACGAATATAGTCCATAACAGCATTATAATTCCGACCAGTTCATTAGTAGTAATATAAGATCCTTCGTCAGGAGGAATATTCGCTGGGCGTCCACCATTATCATTCCAATCCCACACAAAGCAGAACAGTCCAAAGGAAAGAATTGCCGTTGTAATTAGGAACAAGTATCCAGCCAATTTCCACCATTGGTTGCCTTTATATAGTTTCCATGACGCTGCTCCGCCAAAAAGCATAAGGCAACAAAATCCAAAGGATGCTAAACCAAACAGCACCAACCAATGTTTCATCCATAATATGAAAATGCAGATGATTGTGCATATCAGTACTATTGCCTCAAATATCCAAAATCGTTTATCGGTCAGTTTCATTCTATAACATAAGTTTCGGCTGTTAATACATCAATGATATGCTCAGTCGTGCTTATCGTATAGTGCCTTACATTAAGTAAAGAGCCGTACAATTCTCTCATTCCTGTCATTAACATTTCACTCAGATATGCGGAATTTTCAACTTCATATAATGGTTGGGAAGTCAAGCCGTCCATTACTTCGCATATTCTAAAATGTTCAAGAGTGACACGATACGTATAGACATGTAAGCATTCTATTTTCCGCCATGACAATTTTATCGGCTGTCTTTCAGCCGATAAAATAAAAATGTCCGCAAGAAAATAGTTTAGTTTTAACATTCCGATTGATAAAAACATGGCAGAAGGGCTTTTTTGTCGCAGTCCTTACCATGAAGAATACATTCAAACAAGTGCTTCAGGTAATCCTGAGGATCTATGTCATTAAGCTTGCAGCTTTCTATCAGAGAAAAGATGAATGCCGAGTTTCCTGCTGCATCCTCACTGCCTATGTTCATACAGTTCTTGAGCAGCAGCTTTACAGGTTTCATCCTTTGCTCACAGAGGTTGTTCGATATTTCCGCCGCACCGTCCTTGAGGATATTTTTCAGGGATTTCCACTGGTTTATCGTATAGTTCACAGCTTTTCTCATCAGTTCGTTTGCCATGAGCTTAGTATCCTGCATCATCATGACCACCTTATGATGGATACGTTCAAGAATAGGTCTCGTAAGCTTAAGTCTTTTTTCCTTAATCTGCTCACCGCTGAGTTTCATTGTGCGGAACAAGTCTTCATTTCTGAACATATCACCGATAGGGTCTATTATATCCATCGCAGTTCTGTCTGATGGCAAGGCATCGACCCACAGCCTCCTGCAGTGTGTCCAGCATCCTATATGAAGCACCTTTGAGTCTTCTCCGTCGAACATCCTGTAAACCGTATATCCGTCTGTAGATACAGATCCCATAAAATGTTCAAGGTTCCTGGACATGAACATATATACATTGGATGCATCGCTCGGGTCAAGTGACATCTCTTCCCTTATACTCTCACACAGGCGGAAGATTCCTTTCCGCAAATCCACATTACCGTTGAACAGGTAATAGTTCAGGTTAGCGCTAAGTCCAAGCATATCATCCTATCATTTTATTAAGCAACAGACTCAAATCAAGAACTGTGGTGTTTCTCAGGAACAGTGTGGCACCTGATGTCAATTGCAGCTTAACCCATCTTATAGGAGATTCACCTTCAGGTTGTTTCACCTCCAACTTTACGGTTGGACTGTTGCAAGGCTTGCCGGTTATCCGGACTTTGGCAACCTTGGGTTGCTCAATCTGAACTGTCTTGCCTAACTTTTCGCTCCACAGCCGGTGACGCTGCCAGTTCATGAACTTGTCGTAATTTACTCCATAATCAGCACAGAACTCCCGAAGATCCTTGGTCTCGCTGCATAACTGGTAGAGGTCATATACCTCCTGGTAGTTTACTTTTTCTTTTGCCATAATCATTGTTGTTTAAGGGTTACGGCGCAAAGGTAGGTTTAGGGAACATGCGTGTCAAGGCGGAAAATAGAATGGTTACTTCATCAGGCTTTCCACCATTACTGCTACATCATTTCTTTCAATGCCTGCCTTTGATGATATTTTATTTATTTTCCGTTTTTGTCATTTCTTTCTAATAATTTAAATGCTTTATAGTCATTATTGCTTACCACCGTGTAAATCCCATTTATAGCTGCAAGGAACTTTGGAAATCTCGTACCCCACTGATTGTTTACTGCTATTTGCGTTCCATCAAATAAGGTTATAATATCACTATCAAGGAAATACCTATTCTTTACATCCTCTGACTGGCTTATCATCTTCTGCACATCAGTCAGTCTTTTTACAACACCCCTGTTCCTGTTAAAAATTTCCGGATAGAATACTTTCTCTAGTTCCTCAAATGTTATTCCTGAATGCGTATTGACGTAGTGCTTAATTATCTCCAGTACAAACTTCCTTTTGTTGTAGTAATGTATTCCTCCATCAAAGGAAAAACGAGTGGTATCTCTTGTTTGTGAACTATTGCTGTCAGCGATATGATTAGTTGCTGTAGCTTCCAGCTGTCGGACAGTATGTTGTATCTTACTTTCAACTGTCCTACTGTTTACATGAATATCTATCTTCGACAGTTCCTTATATATTCTTTCTTCCTCAAAACCCTCTGTTAGCAGCATATCCTTTATTAACTTCTTTATGTTCTCTTCTGCATCCAGAACAAAGTCGCTTATTCTTTCTTTAAGTCTAGAGTATTCCTGCTTCCTCTTTAATGAGTCCTTACAAAAACTTTCTATCCTATCCGCACTACAGCTACTATAAGTGAAAAGTTCACAGAAGATTTCTCCATTATTGTCTGTATCTTTTATATTTACAGTCAGTACTGGCACTGGGTTTGCTATTGGATTTTCCTTATTGTCCTGAGTATCGTAAAACAGCTGGATCTTCTCACCTATATACAGACCGAAGTTGAGTCTGAGTTGTCTCATATATGAAAACAGTTGTAGTTCCTGCCTTTCACGTTTTATGTTGTCCGGCCTTTTAATCTCAACGGCAATCAATGGAACACAGGTCCCGCTATCATTCTCTTTCTGCAAGACTATATCCGGTCTGATGAAATTGTTACTTCCAATAGGTATAGTAATCTGTGATTGCAATGTATTGTTGGTCTTTCTCCATCCAAGTATCTTGAAGCAGTTCTCAATTTCTCTCTGATAAATTGATTCCATTACCTCGTTACTGATGCAGTAACTCAATATATCGTATATTTCAAGCCAATTCCCTTTCATTTCTTATATCCTATTTATGATAATTAATTCAAAAATAAAGATTCATCAATTAGAACTTGTTTCAAGTATTTCTTTTTAACTTTTATTAAGTTAAATTCTAATACCAAACTATACCTCTTCAACTCCTCTTGTCTGTGAGAGATATAATTATCCTAAAGCTTGATTAAAGAATTCGATATAACAAAATGTCAAATCAATTTCAACTATATAAAAAGCTTCTAAAAATGCAAAACTCCTTATACTTAACCCATTTTTTCAAAGAGAAACCTATTTGCATATTTCTAACCGAATCAAAATCGGCCCAAACCTCAATCAAAATATCACCAATAACGACAAACACTACACAAAATAGTATACGACACAAGATTTACACAAGCAAAAAGAATCCCTCACTTTATTCCCAACAAGACTCACTTCAGCAAAAAAAGTCCTCAAAAGTCTTCATTCTCCATCCCCTCTCAAAAGGCCCAGAAGCACATTTCCCAAAACACAAGTACATTTGAATTCAAACGCACTTGCGTTTTCCTCCAAACGTAAAAGAGTTTTCCCAAAAGCTCTTTAGGGTTTTCCTCCAAACTCCTCGGCATTTTCGCCCGAAATCTCGCTTTTCACACAGATTTTCCCGTATTTGATTACCTAAATCTGCCCAAACCTTCGTTTTTATACAAAAGTCACCCCTTCCAGAAGGCTTCTGAGAGGGGTGACAAAATCTACGGCAAGAAAAAATGCGAAATTCCGCCATTCAGAAAGAAAGCAGAATCTCGCATTTTAAATCTTTTATCCGGGAATAACCGTTAAATAAAAGCAAAATAATTTTTCAAACTAATACATATCCCGGTACTTTTCGCACTCGTGAAGGTAGTCCGTTTCCGGATGAGAACCGAACACCAGCGCATAGAAGGAAGTGCCCCGCAAACGGGCACGATGAATCTCGGCCAACAGGTCGTCCGCAGGGGGCGGCATCTCGAAATCGGAAATCAGCACCACGTCAGAACGATGCCAGCCGTGGGTGCGCAGCATCATCAGGGCTTCGGAAAAAGCCGGACGCACATCGGTTCCTCCGTCGAAACGACGTTGCAGGAAGTCCACCAGCATCGGAAAATCAGCTTTGAGGTCACGAATCAGCAAGGTTTGTATATCTTCTGAAAAGTTGATAACGTAACACTTTCGTGAGGTGGCCTCCGTCAGGCGGGCAATGGCCAGCACGGCCGATTTAGCCAGGCGTTCGCGGCCTTCGCGCATGGAGCCGGAGGTATCTATACATATAATGTAAGGTCCCTGCGAACTGACTTTCTTTTTCTCCGGTGAAGGAGCGGAGGTATCTTCATGCGAATAGGAATCAAACTGCTGCAGGCGTTTTTCTACATAACGCTGCATGAAGAAGGGATGCAGTACTTCGTCGGTGAGGTAGCAGTATTCCACAGGCAGCAGGCTGTTGAGGTCGTCGCCCAGGGTCACGCCTTCCACATCACTCTGTGAGGCATGACGAATGAGGCTGTCGGCCCGTAAGCCCGACAGGGAGTCGAAGCTTTCTTTCCGTCCGCCAGCGTTCTTTCCCAGGCAGCGCACCAGCTCGCGTATCTGACGGCTCTGCTCCATAGCTTTTTCGTAGGGGACTACTTTCTGGTAGAGTTCCGGATGGTTCCGCAACAGCCATTTCACGCGCGAGCCCCGAAGATTGCCTTCCGTTTTCAGGCCGAACGATTTATCCAGAATCTGAAATCCTTCGCACAGGCGGAAGAGGTGCTGGTACTGGTAGTCATATTCCTTGACCGTGAGCAGATGGTGCCACTTGTCGAGGAAAAGTTCCTGCAAGGCTGCCCGTTCTTCGCTCCGTTCGGGAAGCCGGGACAGGCGACCGATGTAATAGGATACGTCGAGTTCGGCCAGGGTGTAGCGTTTGCGGAAGGCGGTTTCCATCCGTTGCAGGAATATCAGGAAATCGGTCGGCGGCAGGGTTTCGTGCTCGTAGAAGACTTCCCATTCGGGGGTGTAGCGGGAATAGAATTCCTGCAAGGAAGGGGCTGTCTGGCGATAATAATCCCAGATGCACTCTTCCAGTTCGCTTTCCAGCACGGTGTGGTGCTGAAGGTATTCTTCCATCCGCGCCCGGCTTCGCTCACGAAGTTGCTCCAAATAGGCTGTCTTCAGGTCTTTCAGACGGATATTCCTCGTTCTCTTTCCAGTATGCATGTTTCATTTCCTCCAACTCGTTCCGATAGCGGAACAGGGCTTTCGACGGTTCGCCCAGTATCCGGCTCATGGCTTCTTTCTCTCTTTTCCCGACAAACAGGTGGTTTGCGCAGTAGTCGGCTTCTTCTTTTACCCAGTCGCCGCAATGGGCTTCTGCATGGCTGAGCCGTTGCTCCAGCTGACTGAAGCGTGCGGGGATGTCTTCCTGTGCCTGTACTTCCATGGCGGGCAGGGCCGTACAGTTGGGAGTGCACAGCAAAGGGTATTCATAGTCGTTGATAAATACTGAACGACGGCCACGGCGCAGGGTATAGACTTTGGATGGGGATACCTTGTTGCGCATGGAAGGGTCGTACTTCTTCAGTACATAGCAATCGGTCTTGTATTTGTCTTTATGCAGATAGAACTGTTTACCGGTGTCGTCCAACTGCTGATAGTCGGACGCAAAGAGGAGCAGCCTTCCGGCCAGGCGTACGCGCTCCACCTGATAGTAGTATGTATCGACCAGCTGCAATCCGGCATCGGCCCGCTCGCGCAAGGCTCCTGCCGAGTCGAGTTCTTTTTTCAAAGCCTGCAAATCGGCTTCAATGCCCGACAGGTTCAGTACGTAGCCACGCACGCTCTCGCCTACTGCCGTCAGTACGGCATCGCGTACCCAGTCTATCTGGCTGGTCTCGTTCCACAGACAGTGTACCATCAGCAGGCAGTCGAACAGGCGTACCTCAGTGTTTCCTTGCAAAAAGGCAGCGGCCCGCAGCAAACGGACGATTTTCTTCCAGCGACGGTCGGACACATAAAGTGCTACATCGGAAGGTGAATCGGCATTCTCCAGTTGGCGGTTATAATCTTCCAGCTTGTCTTTAAGGGAATGGATGACTTCCAGCACGGAATAGTGCAGGCCGACGGATTTCATCTGTTCCTGCCACTGGCGGTATTCTTCGTCGCTCACTGCCAGACTTTCGTCCATTTCCGGCTCGCTTTCGTCGGCCATGGAAATCATCCGGTCGAAATCGGACAGGTCTTCAATACCGCCCACCAGCTTACGCACCAGGAAGCGGTCGTACAGTGCTTCCAGGCCTTGTCCTGAAGCCGGAAGTTCGTTCGATGCGGCAATCAGTCCTTTCATGGGGACTCGTACCGAAAACTGTCCGTTGCGGAAGATTTTCTCATTGATGACGGTCAGAAGGGCATTCTGTATGGCGGGACCGGCTTTCCATATTTCATCCAGGAAGACGACGGTGGCGGTGGGCAGATAGCCTTCTGTCATGCGTTCGTAGGTGTCTTCGTTTTTCAGCCGGGCAATGGATACGGGACCGAATATTTCGTCGGGGGTACTGAACCGCGACATGAGGTACTCGAAAGCTGTTCCTCCACGGAACATCAGTTTCAACCGGCGGGCTACCATACTCTTGGCCACTCCCGGAGGGCCTAACAGGAAGATGCTCTCTCCTGCCACAGCCGAAAGCAGCGCCAGGGCCATGACTTCTTCTTTGCCGTACACCCGCTCATTAAGGATGTCCAGCAGTTTCACGATACGGTTTTTCAACGTTTCCATTTTACAAAAAATGAAGGAGTAAACTTACGGTGCTGCGACAAGACATTGAGGGTCTGGAGCACGACGGACAGGACAATCAGCCCCAGTCCTAAATAGAAGCTGAAGTTCAGGTCTTTGGCTTCCTGAAATATCAGCATGGCACCGATGATGCTGTATATCGGCTCCAGGTTATAGCTCAAGTTGACCGTAAAGGCGGAAATCACTTTCAGCACCTGAATCTGGAGGATATAAAGTCCCACGGTACATACCGAAGCCAGGCAAAGCAGGTAAATCAAATCCTGCGCACCGGGCAGAATAGAGGACACCGGGAAATGGTGCAGATAGAAAGGCAGGATGCAGGAGATGCCTAAGAAACCGCCCAGCATCTCGTAAATCAGCATGGTGCTGGAGGTGTAGTTCACGGCTACCTTCTTGTTGACAATGGTAAACAGAGAAGCTAAAGCCGACGAAATGACTCCCATGCAGATACCCACCCGATAGCGGGTGTCAAAATGGAATATCAGCACAATGCCCAGCACGACCACCAGACTGAACAGAATCTCCCGCAAGGAAATGCGGTGACGATTGATGAGGGGCTCAAAGATGGCGGTAAAGATGCTCATCAGCGAAAGACAAACCACGCCGATGGATACATTGGAGGCTTTGATACTTCCATAGAAGAATATCCAGTGCAAGGCCAACAGCAATCCCACTGAGCCAATCTTGGTTACATCGCCCAAGGTCACTTTCCGCAGCTTTTTCAGAAACGAAAGCAACAGGAAAAACATCACGGAGGCGAACATCATACGGTACCACACAAGCAGGCCTTCATTCAGGGAAATCAGTTTCCCGAAAATCCCCGTTCCTCCGGCAATGAGAATGGAAAGATGCAGTTTTATGAATGCTTCCTTCATATAAAAAGAGTCTAATGTGAACACGATACAAGAAAGCGAAGAACTCCTCACGTATGACCGGCGGAATTCTTCGCTTCTTCTTATTTATTTTCTATACAATCGCTACCTGATTACAGCGGCATGTTACCGTGTTTCTTCGGCGGATTGCTCTGGCTCTTGTTCTGAGTCATTTCCAATGCCTGAATCAGTTTATAGCGAGTATCCTTCGGAAGGATGATTTCATCAATATAACCCTGTTCGGCTGCACGGTAAGGATTAGAGAATTTTTCCTTGTATTCTTCTACTGCCTTCGCCTTTTCTTCCGGAGTAGCCTTGCGGTACAGGATATTTACGGCACCGTCGGCACCCATTACGGCGATTTCTGCAGTCGGGTAAGAGAAGTTTACATCGGCACCGATAGGCTTACTGTTCATCACGATGTAAGCACCACCGTAAGCCTTACGGGTAATTACGGTAATCTTAGGCACTGTAGCTTCTGCGTACGCATACACAATCTTCGCTCCGTGACGGATGATACCGTTGTGTTCCTGTGTGCATCCCGGCAAGAAGCCCGGTACGTCTTCGAAAGTAACGATAGGAATATTGAAGCAGTCGCAGAAACGGATAAAGCGAGAAGCCTTGTCAGAAGCATCGATGTCGAGCACACCGGCCAGGTAAGCAGGCTGGTTGGCTACGATACCTACAGAACGTCCGCCCAGGCGAGCAAATCCTACCACGATGTTCTTGGCAAAGTGAGGCATCACTTCAAAGAAGTAGTGGTTGTCGACTACCGGTTCGATGATGTTCTTGATGTCGTACGGCATGTTCGGGTCATCCGGAATGACTGTCATCAGTGATTCTTCTGCACGGCGGATGTCGTCAGTGCAAGGAATCATCGGCGCATCTTCCATGTTGTTAGACGGAAGGAAGCTCAACAATTCACGGATGCTCATCAAAGTTTCTTCTTCTGTATCGCAAAGGAAGTGAGTTACACCGCTCTTGCTGCTGTGGGTATAAGCACCACCCAGTTCTTCCTTGTCCACTTCTTCGTGTGTCACGGCCTTCACTACGTCCGGACCTGTGATGAACATGTGGCTCTTTTCTTTCACCATGAAGATGAAGTCGGTCAGTGCCGGAGAGTAGCAGGCACCACCTGCACAAGGACCTAAGATGGCCGAAATCTGTGGAATCACACCTGAAGCGATGGTATTCTGGTAGAAGATAGAAGCGTAACCAGAGATACTGCCTACACCTTCCTGAATACGTGCACCACCTGAGTCGTTCAAGGCAATCACCGGAGCACCGTTCTTCAATGCCAGTTCCTGCACTTTCACAATCTTCTGTGCACCTGTTGCGCTCAGTGTACCACCGTATACGGTGAAATCGTATGCATATACGTACACCAGACGTCCGTCAATCTTACCGTAACCACATACGATACCGTCACCCGGAATGTGATTCTTATCCATTCCGAAGTCTGTACAGTGATGGATTACGAACTTGTCCATTTCATTGAACGTACCCTTATCGAGCAACATGTCGATACGTTCGCGGGCTGTCATGTGACCGTTGGCGTGCTGTCTTTCCACGCGCTCTACGCCACCACCCTGAGAAGCAAGCTTATCCAGCTCCTCAAATTTCTTATATTGTTCTGCTGTTGTCATTGTTCGTCTTCTTTAATTACATCCAAAGTCATTATCACCTGATTGCTGTTGACAGAATCTCCTTCGTTCACCAGGATTTCCTTCACTACGCATTCGCTGTTTACCTTGTAGTTGCTCTGCATCTTCATGGCTTCAATCACTACTACGATGTCGCCAGCCTGCAGACGGTCGCCTGCTTTCACCGGAATCTTGACTACCCTACCCGGCATCGGAGAAACAATCTTATCCTGCTGTTTCTCGTCACCGCCCTTGCGCATGCGCAGGTATTTAGCCTGTGAATCGATAATGTCAATGTTATATGACTGATAATGTGCATTTACAGTATAGCTTTTTCCACCTTCCTTACGAATCAGTTCGGCATTGTACGACTTTCCTTCGTGCAGAATGGAGCAGCTACCATTTTCGGCCATCACGATGTCTACATCGTATGGAACTCCGTCAATGGTCAACTGTACCTTGTTGCCTTCTTTGCTGGCCAATGTCACATCCGCAACTCTGTCTCCTATATGTATTTCCATAATCTTCTACTTTAATTCAAAATACTTAGATTCTCAGCACACCTTTTTTCAGGCCAAACTCACGCCAGCGGCTGATAGGACGGTTGTCGCTTGATGCCGACTTGTTTTCTTCCAGGTTCATCAGGTAGTCAATGTAAGCCGCAATCATGGCGATGTTTTCAGTTTCCTCTTCTTTCTGTCCGGCCCACTCACGCAGCATGTCCTGATGTTTCGGGATGAACAATGTGTTGTAATGTCCTTCTACAAAATCGGGCACGTTCATGATGTGACGCAGGTAACCGATATTGGTCTTCAAACCGGTAATCTTGTATTCGTACAACACGCGGCGCATACGTTCGATAGCAAACTCACGAGTAGTAGCCCATACAATCAGTTTACCAATCATCGGGTCATAGTAGATAGGAATTTCGTAGCTTTCATACACATAGCTATCGATACGCACACCGATACCGTTCGGTTCCATCAGCTGACGGATGACACCCGGTGAAGGCATGAAGTTGTTTTCTGAATCTTCTGCACAAATACGGCATTCGATGGCATGTCCGCGCTGTTTCAAATCTTCCTGCTTGAAGTGTAACGGCTCGTTATTGGCAACACGAAGCTGTTCTTTTACCAGGTCTACACCTACTACTTCTTCTGTAATAGGATGTTCTACCTGTAAACGGGTATTCATTTCCAGAAAGTAGAAATTGCGGTGCTTATCGACCAGGAATTCAATTGTACCAGCTCCTTTATAGTGTACAGCCTTGGCTGCTGCTACAGCTGCCTCACCCATTTTCTGACGCAATTCAGGAGTTACAAAAGGAGAAGGAGTTTCTTCTACGATTTTCTGGTTACGACGCTGGATAGAACATTCGCGCTCGAACAGGTGTACGGCATTTCCGAAATTATCTCCCAAAATCTGGAATTCGATATGATGCGGTTCTTCCACAAATTTTTCCAGATAAACGGTGTCGTCACCAAATGAAGACATAGATTCTGAACGGGCAGTATTATATGCTTCTTCTACTTCATCTTCGCTATGAATCAGACGCATACCCTTACCACCGCCTCCCATAGAAGCTTTCAGCATGACCGGATAACCGATTTTATTACAGATTTCCTTTGCCTCTTCTACACTCTGCAGCGGCTGTTCTGTACCCGGAACTACCGGCACTCCAGCTGCAATCATGTGTTTACGGGCAGAAATCTTGTCACCCATCGCATCCATCGTTTCAGGATCCGGACCAATGAAGATAATACCTTCCTGACGGCAACGGCGTGCAAATTCTGAATTTTCAGACAAGAAGCCATATCCCGGATGAATAGCATCCACTCCATGACGTTTTGCAGCCATGATAATTTTATCTATGTTCAGATAACTTTCGCGAGATGCTGCCGGACCTATCAGGCAAGCCTCATCTGCATAAAGTACGTGGCGAGCCGTTCTGTCGGCTTCGGAAAAAACTGCTACGGTACGGATACCCATTTCACGGCAAGAACGCATCACGCGCACAGCAATTTCACCACGATTAGCGATTAATACTTTGTGTATCATGCTTTATGTTTTAATAATGATTTCTTTTGATGCAGGACTATTCTCATATAGTCCAATAAGCTGGGTATCTGCATGCCCCTCATAGTCGATTCGGCACAAATGCCCCAAAAACTGTGCAAAAATAGCAAAAAAAGAGACACCGTTCCAACGAATGTCTCTTTTTTTGCCAAATTGCTACTCTTTCCCTCTAAAATACCTAAAAATGAGGAGAAGATTATCTATTTAAAAACAATAACGCAAAGTCGAGTTTACAAAACAATGAAAACAAACAGAAAGCCGCATTAACGGGCCTGTCTTACTGTATGCAACACTTTGCCTTCCTTATTAATCATATACAGGCACAATTCTTTCTTATCGGCAGAAATCAAAGAGAAACCTGTCTCTCCGCTACAGAACACAGTGCCTTCTACAGCTTTTACCTTGCGGCTTAAAGATGCGGAAGTGTTCACTACATAATCGATCTTGCTTCCTGCTTTGCGAATATGCTGGAAGTTATGGATATGTCCGCATAAGTACATGTTTACATTGTTATGCTTGCGCAAAATGCTGTCTACTCGTTTTTCCATATCCAAGCGTTCCGAATCATTCTTGTCTGTATCCGCATAAATAGGATGATGACCTACGACCAGCACCCAGTCTTCTTTGGCAGATGTCAGTACAGAATCCAGCCATGCCAACTGCTTGTCCATATCTTGCTTGCATGCATCCGGATATTTCTCCGTATCCTCACGGTATTTATCCAACAGAGGAGCTGTGTCAATCATTACCAGGCGCACCGTAATATCATCGTTCTCCAGCACCTTTGTGTAATAACGTGCCGGCATCTCCCAACGGGCACTCACCTGACTATAATCCAATACAGCCTGCGTATTACCACGATATTCATGATTACCCAATATAGGATACCATGGAATCATCAGTTCCGGATGGCTGTACACCAATTCGTAGTTGGTCATCCACAACGGGTCGTTTACACTGCGTACGCCTTCAAAGTGATGCACATCGCCAGCAGCTACTACAGCTTCAATATCTACATTCTCTGCCATCTGACCCATCAATTCGGCAATAGGTTTCTGGTCGTAATATCCATTACGGCCCAAATCATTTGCCAGATAAAAATTCAAGGGCTTCTCCAATGCCTTCCACTCAGAAGGACCTTGTGCAAAAACTGCCCATACCGATAAAAGCAGACAACATGTACAGAAAATTCTTTTTAATGAGATCATAATCATTTTAGTTTTATCAATTATTTATTTGTTGTTGCAAAGGTAAATCCCAATTCTGAATAAAATCAGGAAAACTCCTCTGCAGAAAATTTTCAAAAAATAAGTCCGAAACACAACTGTCCGGACTTATTCGTCTAAGGAAAAATGCAGTTTCACAACTGCCTTAACAAAACCTAGAAAAGGATGTTATTATTTTGTACCGTGTGCTCCGAAGCGAGCTTCCACTTTCGGAGAGGTATAAGTCACTCCATTTACTTCCAGACCTGCTGCGAAATAAGGCTGCATAGCTTCATCATTACCATTGTAAGCACCAGTCAGTACCGGTGAACCAGCCTGTACATGGAAGTCCCACGCATCCTGATATACATAATCAGTTAAACCAACTTCATTAATCGGATAGTTTACGAATTTCGGATCATTAGTAGCGCATGCCTCCTGTGTCTTCGTAATTATACTGTGTGCATCTACCACTCCTTCATTATAATCTTCATGCGCATAAGCATATCCTTCCCAAGAGTAAGCCACACCTGACTCATCAGCAAACACGACGTCACTCTTCTGTGTACCTGAAGCATAGTAGTTATAGTCAATAACCGACTTATCATTGTATCCTTCTTCCGGATCATTCGGAATATTGAAGCTAGGAGTCATGGCTCTGAACTTACAGTTCACCATCAGGTTATTGAACACATTAGCCAATGCATTCTTTTCTACATACACGCCACCACCTTTTTCACCGTCACGACGCCATCCTGCATTAATAATGGTATTGTTGTATGCCTGGATTTTTGCCATATCACGTGTTTCACTCTGACCTGAGCTGGAAAGTTTCAAGCCGTTGGTGTTCGGGCTAAACATTACGTTTCCAGCTACATCGACCACACATCCAGCTTTTACGTTTACAGCTTCTGCACCATCATATCCATTTGCAGCAAACACATTGTTAGCAATAATGGCATTTCCACCCATCAGATAAATACCATCTGACCATCCGTTGCGCAATACAGAGTTGGTAATGACATAATGTCCATTGATGTTATTGGTTGTAATCTGCGGATATGCATCATCTCCAGCGGTATATACTTCAGTTGCAGCAGCAGGAGAACCTTCTACAACCTGACCACCTGTATACTCAATGATTGTATGGTCAATCAACATTTCCTCACAAGTGGATGAAGCCACAATACCTCCCCAAAGACCTGCAAAAATATTTTCTTCTGTACGTTCATCTTCCGGAACAGAGAACAAGATAGGCTTTTCAGCAGTACCTTCACAATACAAGTTTCCGTTTACGGTAAATTCTACCGGAACATGATTAGCTCCTACTCCCGCTGTACTTACAATAATTTTCACACCTTCTTTGATTACAAGGCTTTTACCTTTGGGTACTGTGTAATGGTTAGTCAGATTTACTGTAGTATCTGCAGGCCAGACAATGATGTCGCCAGTTGTCTCTCCATTTCCACCATCGGTATTTTCATCGTTATTTCCATCATCATCGTTTCCGGGAGTCTCAGTTCCATCCCCATTTGCAATCGGGTCTTCTTCTGTACAAGCAGCCATAAAAGACAATGCTATCAGAGCCGTTCCGGCCAACAAATAATTCTTCAGTTTCATTTTGTAATAATTTAGAAACGTTAGTCAATATAGTTCTTTATCTCTTTATTATAGTTTGTATCTGATTCCCAGCATAAATGACTGTCCGTGCCATTCCTTTCGTTCTATCACATTGCCATTATTACGTTCGGAATTGACATTCTCCGTACGAGGGCCACTTTGAATAAAGCGAATCAAAGGAGTATCCAGCAAGTTAGATGCCTTGGCAAAAAGGCTGATACCGTTCTTAAAACTTTTCTCTACAGAAGCATCCAACTGCATATAGCCATCTTCCCATATATCGTCATCATACCAGTTAGAAATATCGCTCAAGCGCTTTCCGGTATAACTTCCGGCAATCTGTCCTTCCCAGCCATATTTAGTGCTTTTGAACAGCAATGACAGGTTAGCTACATGGGCAGCCTGACCAAACAACGGACGTGTCTGAGTGCATGCCTTCACATCATTTCCATCCATAATTCGCTTTTCGGTCGTAATGGAAGAATGCGTGTAAGTATAATTGGCTTTTATTCCAAACCAGTTAAAATATTTCATTACATCCACTTCTACTCCCAAGTTGGTAGCATTACCAAAATTCATCGGCTTATAATAGGTATCCTGTCCTTCGTTCAGCAATCCGTATTCAATCGGATTCTTCAGTTTCTTGTAAAACATACCCACCATGAACTGCTCGGATGATTTCGGGAAGAATTCATAACGCAAATCGAGGTTATCGGCTACCGTATGCTTCAAATCCGGATTTCCTTTTTCTTTATAATCTTCATTGATAATGCTGTAAGGAACAATCTCAAAGAAGCTGGGACGATTGATGGAACGGGCATACGAGAAACGCAGATTCGCATTTTTATGTACTCCATATTTTACATGGAAGCTCGGCAATACATCCGTATATTTCTGGTATCCTTCAGGATCTGTATTTTCTGTAGGGAACTTCAAAGTGTAACCTTGATTGGTATGTTCCACACGAACTCCGGCAATAAATTCCCATTTCTGGTATGTGTATTTCACCATTCCATACCCTGCACCAATCTTTTCAGTGGCATCATAGTTTAACGGGTCACTGATGTTACCGTATTTAAGCGGGGTAAACAAGATTTCATCGTAGTTATTCCAGTCCTCTCCCTGATACTGCGGATCTTTCACTCCCGTAGCAGAGTTAAAAGTATATTCATTGAAAAAGCTGTCACGTTTCTTATCACGGTACATACCTCCTACTGAGAAGTCGAATACAGAACCTCCATCCAGTTTCAACTTATACATCAAATCAAGGTATCCTGCCTTGTCCTTATCGGAGTTATGTTCCCAACGGCGGATTGCTGCTCCAGAAGTCTGTACATGATTACCCAGAAAAAAGATTTCCGCATTATCCGGTGTTTCACTGTATGCCTTTGAAAGTACAGCCGACCAATTCAAACGAAGCACACCGCCTTCCAGAAAGGCATGCTCACCTTTCAGCGTGGAATTGATAATATACTGATGATTCCACTTCATACGTACAGCTCCTTCCTTATCGTCATGCCCGTCACGTACTTCTGTTTCTCTCATATCCATATATCCATTATACCAGGTCAGTTTATGATTGGCATTGATATGATAATCCAGCTTGGCATGTGCCCCGATACGAGTCTGTTGCGAAGAATAATTTCGGTATTCGATACCATTATGGGCTGTTCCCGGCTGATAATACAGCTGGCTTTCTTTTCCTCTATACGTATTCAGGTAACTACCTGCCAGCATCACACCCAATTTATTGTTAAAGAAGCGGTCACCGTAAGATAATCCGGCAGTCAAATCGGGCAATGGTTTGTTCCATTTCATCCGCAGATTATCTGTCGTAAAGTTATCCATTGTCACACGGCTGTCTTCCGGCATGCCCATCTGCTCGTAAGGAGATTTCTTCACAATCGCTCCATGATTGAACGACTGGAAATCGCGGTCAAAATACATTGCATTGTAACCGGTTGACAGATTCGCTGTAAACTGACGTTCAGAAGGCGCATCCTTCATAATCAGATTAACAGCTCCACCGATTCCGTCACCCTCCATGTTGGCAGTCAAAGATTTGGTCACTTCCAGACGGTCCAACATTTCTGACGGGAAAATATCCAGTGGCACAAAACGGTTCTTGTTGTCCGGACTCGGAATTTTTACTCCGTTTACCAAGGTATAGTTGTAGCGCTTATCCATACCACGAAGAATCGCATACTGTCCCTCACCGCTACTGTTACGTTCAATTGTCACACCAGACATTCGCTGAATCACGTTGGCTACCGTAATATCCGGAGAAAGCTCTATCGCCTTCGCACTCATCACATTCACCACGTTCATAGCCTGACGTTCAATACCTCTTGCACCAGCTTCCGTTCTTCCCGGATTAGAAGCTACCACCACCACTTCATCCAAAGCGACATCGTCACTTTTCAAAGGAATTACAATTTCTTTCTTATCTGCTGCTATGCTGACTTCATATTTTTTATAGCCCACATAAGAACAGACCAACGTATATTTGTCTCTGTTCACCGACAGATTAAAACTTCCGTCCAATCCGGTTACCGTTCCTTTTCCTGGGTCTTCCTTTACAATCACCGATGCACCTATAATCTCCTCTCCAGTCTGTGCATCCTTAATTTTACCTTTTATCACACCAGCTTGAACTCCAGCCGACATCAGTGATAACAATACCAATACAATCTTAAATTTCATTTGCTTTCCTTATTTGCCGCAAAAGTATCCCGTATGATTTTCATAGGTATTGCATAGAGATTTCTATTGTGTTACATTTACGCCCAATATCCTTTACAATAAAAAGAGGTACTTTCAGGTCCAGCCCGCAAATACCTCTTTTTACAAACATATTACAAATACGATTATTTATCCTTACTTTCTGGAAGGGAAATTCCTTTTACAACCCGCTTCCAGTATTCCCTTACATCGTTCCAATGATAATAAGGTGAGACATCTGTCTGCAAAGGGAGTGCGACTTCACGCTCATTCAGCAGCAATTTCACCAAAATATCCTGACTGCCTCGTTTTCGATAGAAAATAAGCTGAACATTACCACACATCGGAATCAGGCGATAAGTGCGATATGTATCCGCTATTTTATTCCAATCGGCAGTTTCCTTTTGCAGTGCGTTCATTCCCATCAGCGTGGCCAATGGAGCCAGATTCGTATCATGCCCGTAACGTAACGTCACTGCATTTTTCCGGGAAGCAATTACCGTATCGGCTGTTTCTATGAAATTATTCAGCAGATTTCTTTCCAGCTTATACATACACGCATCGCTCAACGGAGAAGGCCCTTTTTCGTAATACCATTCAAAATTATTCCGTTGCCACAAATCATATTGTTCTTCGGGAGTAAATAAAAAAGAAAGATCCGGTTGCTTGTAACTACTTTGACTGATGCCATGAAGTTCGAACAAGTCTATCATCAGTTTTGCGGCATCCACATGCTTTTCCACGTAAACAGAGTCACGGAAAATCTGTTTCATCAATCGTTCCGGATGTACATAAACACTATCGGCAGCACGATACACAGAATCCACATTCTCCAAATGCTGTGCTTCATACAAAGGATTCTTATACTTTATATAATAAGCATCCGCTTCACTGGTCTGTGTCGTAACATTTAGTTTAGGGTTCAAACCTTTCAATTCCACGCATCCGGCAGCCATGGAAAGAAAAGCACGGGTCTTGTATGTGGAGCGTGCATCCACATGCGTACCGTCACTGAACACCTCAGGGTAACGGTGGAACATCCGGTCTATCAATTCCCGATGCTGCTGTGCTCCCTTCGGAGTCAACTCTCCATAGCGTCCCTCTGCCTCCTGGGCCAGAGAAGCCACCACCTTCAGCACACGCTTTCCATCTGGGGTCAACACTCCCTCCTCGTCTGCCTCAAGAAGGAGTGACAACGGCGCGGCATATTTCTTCTCTTTTGTAAGATACCGGGAGCCATGCCGGGCAAACATGGATATATAAAAAGGTTCATATCCAGCAGGAGCCGGAGTCAACTTCTCCTCCGGAGTCTGATAAGCATAATATTTTCCTGCAGCCAATGCCGGATTCTTTCCAATCTCCTCACGTGCACTTTGTCCCTGCCCCCACAAAGGAAAAGCCAGGAACAGCACAATCCATCCTCTTTTCTTCATATATTTTCCAAATTTTAGGCGTGAAGTTACACCATTACTCCACTTAATCCTCTCTTATGCAACTTGGAAAATCATGAAAACACTTCCCATGAAACAGAAATGAAATCCTCTTGTCACTACTTTGAGAAAACGGCTACTTTGCTTCTATACTGACAATTTCCTGCAAGATGCTTACCGCACTCTTCACATCTGTCACTTTCGATACCACCATGCTGCGCCGTCCGTTCTGCTCTCTCAGATTGCAATAACGAGGATTCTTGGCCATGTAATCAATAAACTTGCCGAAAGCCATACTCTGATAATACGGACTATCCAAGTTGCTGACGAAGTAGAGCGTCATCCGCTCTGCCTTTAATACCACTTTTTCCACCCCCAAACGCTTGGCCAAACGTCTCAACGGAACAATACGCAACAACTCTTCCCCTTCTGGCGGTATTTTCCCGAATCGGTCAACCAGCTTGGCCTTAAAGGTTTCCACATCCTTATCCAGTTCAAGTTTATCCAGTTCACGATACAGCAACATTCGCTCACTACTGCTTGGAATGTACTCATTCGGGAAGAGCAACTCCAGGTCACTTTCCACCGTACATTCATCCACAAACTCCTCTCCGCTGATTTTTTCTTCACCCGCTTTGATTTCCTCAGCATACAAATCGGCAAATTCCTCATTCTTCAGTTCAGTAACCGCTTCATTCAGAATCTTCTGATAAGTTTCATATCCCAAGTCTGCAATAAAACCACTCTGTTCTGCACCCAACATATTTCCAGCTCCACGGATGTCCAAATCCTGCATGGCAATGTGAATGCCACTACCCAAATCGCTGAAATTCTCAATGGCCTGCAAGCGGCGTCTGGCTTCCGGTGTAAGCGACGACAAAGGTGGTGCCAGCAAATAACAGAATGCTTTCTTGTTGCCTCGTCCCACTCGTCCGCGCATCTGATGCAAGTCGCTCAATCCAAAATTCTGCGCCTGATTGATAATGATGGTGTTGGCATTAGGTATGTCAATTCCACTCTCAATAATCGTTGTGGCCAACAAGACATCATAATCATAATTGACAAAGTCGAAAATAATCTTCTCCAGTTCTTCCGGCTGCATCTGTCCGTGCCCGATACATACTCGGCAATCCGGTATATTTCGCAGAATCATCGCCTTCAGCTCCACCAGATTCTGAATGCGGTTGTTCACAAAGAAAACCTGCCCGTTGCGGCTCATCTCAAAATTGATAGCTTCGGATATAATTTCTTCATTGAATGTATGCACTTCTGTCTGAATAGGGTAACGGTTGGGAGGAGGCGTCTGGATGACAGACAAGTCTCTGGCCCCCATCAAAGAGAACTGAAGCGTACGCGGAATAGGAGTCGCCGTCAGTGTCAGCGTATCTACATTGACCTTCAACTGGCGAAGCTTTTCCTTCACACTTACGCCAAACTTCTGCTCCTCGTCAATGATAAGCAGACCCAAATCCTTGAATTTGACACTTTTGCCAATAATCTTATGCGTACCGATAAGGATATTGATTTTACCGTCGGCCAACTCTTTCAGAATACGGCTTGTATCCTTTGCCGTACGTGCCCGGCTCAGGTATTCCACCTTACAAGGCATATCCTCCAGACGTTTCTTGAAAGTCTGGAAGTGCTGATAAGCCAGTACCGTAGTCGGCACCAGCACCGCTACCTGCTTGTTGTCAGTCACTGCCTTAAATGCGGCACGGATAGCGACCTCTGTCTTACCAAAACCCACGTCACCACAGACAAGACGGTCCATCGGCTTATCACTTTCCATGTCCGCCTTTACTTCCTGAGTAGCCTTTAACTGATCCGGAGTATCTTCATACAAGAAACTGGCCTCCAGTTCGTGCTGCAAAAAGCTGTCCGGACTATATTTAAACCCTTTCTCCTGTTTACGCTGAGAATAAAGTTTAATCAAATCACGGGCAATATCCTTGATTTTAGTCTTCGTCCGTTCCTTGATTTTTTCCCAGGCTCCTGTGCCCAGCTTACTGATACGGGGCTGTTCTCCTTCTTTTCCTTTGTACTTGGAGATTTTATGTAATGAATGAATGGACACAAACACCACATCCTCATTCTGGTATACCAGTTTGATGACTTCTTGCGTAGTGTTTCCGTTCGGAATACGCACCAGTCCTGCAAACCGTCCGATACCGTGGTCGATATGTACCACATAATCGCCCGGTTCAAACATATTCAGCTCCTTGAGCGACAATGCCACTTTTCCACTACGTGCCTTGTCACTGCGAAGGTTGTATTTATGGAAACGGTCGAATATCTGATGGTCCGTGAACACACAAACCCGCAACGCATGGTCCACAAACCCTTCATGCAACGTACGGTCTACTGGTTCAAAGGTAATGTCATCGCCTCTTTCCTTGAATATATCTTTCAGACGTTCCGTTTGCTTCATGCTGTCCGAGCAGATATACAGACGGTATTTCCGTTGCAGGAAATCGGTGAAAGAACTTGCAACCAAATCAAAATTCTTGTGGAAAATTGGTTGTACGGAGGTCTCGAACGACAAGCGTGCCTGCGGAGTTCCTAAGGCTTTATGTCCGAAATCTACCCGGAAGAAATCAAGGGCACGCACCGTGAACTCGGCTCCGTCAATCAGTTTTTTGGACAAATTCATCAGTTCCGTCTGCTCGCCTTCATATGCTTTCAGTGCCTGAGGAGAAACCGCCTCATCGTGTACGACCTGAATGCGTTCACGCACCCAAAGCAAATCTTTTACCCACAGCGTAGCGTCTTTATCCACGAAATCCAGAAAACAAATATCCGCTCCTTCCGTTCCTGAAAGTTCAGGTACAATACAGATAGAATCTTTCTTTTCTTTTGACAACTGAGTCTCTACTTCAAACGTACGCAAACTATCAATTTCATCTCCGAAAAAGTCAATTCGGTACGGATATTCCGATGCAAAAGAATACACATCAAGAATGCTGCCGCGTAAGGCGAACTGCCCCGGCTCATAGACATAGTCCACATGCTCAAACCCATACTTGGAAAGCGTCTCCATCAGTTTGACCGTATCTTCCTGCTGTCCCACTTTCAAAGTCAGCATCGCATCCGAGAGTCGTTTCCGTGAGATCACTTTCTCTGCCAAAGCTTCCGGATAAGTGACTACCGTGACCGGCTTCTTCTGCTCCAGTCTGCTCAGCACTTCCGTGCGAAGAATTTCATTGGCTGCATCTTTCTGTCCGTATTTGATGGCACGACGGTAAGAAGACGGGAAAAATAGAATATCAGCCTCTCCGTCCACCTGCACCAGGTCATGATAAAAATACCCGGCTTCCTCCAAATCATTCAGTATAAACACATGAATCCCCGGCATCGTCTTGACCGATACCGAAGCAAACAAGGAAGCACACGAGCCGTGCATACCTTCCAAATAAACAGTCTTTATATCCTTATTTTTACGTAAAGAAGCCAAGCCTGCCACATTAGGATGCTTGGCATATACCTCTTGAAGCTCTTTTATACTCATTGTCTCATCAATAGATGCTGCAAAAATAAGCAATCTCGTTTGAATATGCGCACAAAAAACAAAGAATACCGCAGCAACTCTTCCTTAAAATTTGAAGCTGATGCTTCCGTACGGCAAACAATTTCCTCTCCAGTGCACGGAATAAAAACTCAAAATATCCTCTTCGGAAGGGTTTCCCACGACATTATACACGCCCAGACGAAGCAACAGCAATTTCTCACCGAATGATTTCCGGTAAGAATAGCCCACATCTACCCGGTAGTTCAGCGGCTCACGCTTTTCACGAAAATCGTCCACCGACAAAGGCCCATAATCTTCATTCAAGAACCGGACTTTTCCGGAACGCAACATCCCTCCAACAGAGAAAGAAGAACGAGTCGTCAGCTGATACGACAAAGCTCCTCCCAACTGATGAGGTACATCGTACAAAGAGGGCACCTTCCCTTTTTCCGGCAATTCACCAAACCACTCCCGGCTTCGAGAGTAAGCATACGACAGTTACAGACTCCAACGCTTCCAGTGCTGATACAAATATCCCTTTACCCCATAACTGTCTCCATTTCCTACCATCAAGTATTTCTGCCAGCTCTCATCTTCAACCCACGTGTCCGGGCGCAAGGCCAGCACATTCCGTCTTGTCTTATAGTACACAGAGACTTCACACTATCCCGAATCCATAAAATGTTTCCAACCCATCTCATAATGCTCGGAAGAGCGAGGCTTGAAACTGTCAATGCTGGGCATTCTGAAATCTGTGGGTAAAGAGAAGCTGTCGAAACGAAGGAAATGATAAAACTGCTCCATCTTCGAAATGTTCAGATAAAGCAGATTTCTTTCCGACGGGAAGTATTTCACCGACAGACGTGGCTGAATACTATAGTACGACCGGTGGTGCTGTGGGCAATAGGCCACTCCATGCAACCCACCTGCACTGAGAATTCTGGAGAAATGCGCAACAGGTTGTCATAATAAATCGACACCTGATTCACCGGCTCATGCCGTACCCGCATCTCTTCACCTTGCGACACCAAATCGTAGACTTCATACGCATATTTCACTCCCCAGCGCGCATGATAAAGATTCTCCAGCGAATAGCTAAAATCCGTCGTCACGTTATTTCCCAGTCTTCCCTTCTGCGTGGCAAACGAGAGCTGATAGGCCTGATTGTCCCAACGCAACACTGACACATTTTCTCCGTTTTCCTCGATGGGTAAATGAAAATCATCCCGGGCACCGTAGGCCAGAAAATTCATCATGGTAACAGGAGACAAGTTATACGATAACTTGGCATTATAATCATAAGTAGAGTGATTCAAACGATTTTCCTCCGACAAAAGACTGTCAAAGAAATCCAGCCAGCTTCTACGTGCACCAACCATGTACGATAGTTTATTCTTGATAATCGGTCCCTCAAGCATGACGGAGGCAGCCGGCATGTCCAACGTCAATGTACGTACATGCTCCTTTTTATTTCCTTCTTTCAAATTGACTTCCGTGACCGACGAAATACGCCCCTACAGAGGAGTCGGGAAAAAACCTTTATGAAAGACCATATTCTTCACGGCATCTCCATTGAACACAGGTAAAAGCGAACTGAAATGTCCGGGATGAAAAACCGGCACGCCATCCAGCAGTAGCTGATTTTCATCATATCCTCCTCCATCAACCATAAAATTCTGGCCAGCCAAGGAAGAAGTCCCCCCCCGGCAGAATCCATATCTGTGAAAACAAATCACCTCCACTAAAAGCCAGCAAGTTGGATGGAGTCAGTTCTCCCAATTCATTTTCCCGTTTACCCGACTCCACGGTAACTTCTTCTATCTCAAACAACAACGGTTTCAGACAAGTACGCACAAAGCAATCTCTCGTTACCCTAACCGACTGTGACTGCGGAGCATAGCCCATATAAGAAGTTTTCAACGTGTATGTTCCTTCGGGTACATGCAAACGGAAAATACCTTTCCCGTTCGAAATAGTATTCCATTGTTTTCCATCTTTATCCTCCAATGTAACGACCGCCCCATACAAACGTTCTTCGCTGTCCTCTTCGGACACCGTACCGCTGACATCATAACTTTCAATCTTCCGTGCATGAATCACCAGCTTCCGAGGAGGTACTACAGCAATTTTCATCTGATAACCGGAGAGAATGCGACGCACAAGTGTCTCCACAGTCATTTTTCCCCCATGCTCTATCCGGCATACATCCCCCAGTTCCATCTGTGCCGGATTATATGACAATACGATTCCCGTACTTTTTTCAATCCATTCAAACCACTGCAATACGGTAGCGGAAGAGGAGCTCACCTGTATCCACTCTTCCGCTACCGTATTCGCTGATTTGACTTCCTGTCCCCATGCTTCCGGCCGTACTATCACGCACATCCACAGCAAGAGGAACAGCCATTTACTTTTCATATAATCTGTAATGTTTTCCTTTCACCAATGTCTCGCATTTACATCCACAAAGAAAAGCCAGTTCTCCGGCTATGTCCGGTTTTCCAGGCGCGGCTCAATTTTTTGCCAGGCCTTACCCGCATCAAAATGAATTTCTGCAGAAGTCTCCATCGGAGTATTCATCAATCTGCGCATCTGCTCAAATTCCTGTTGATGCGACGCAATCCATGCATCCAGTTCCTGTTGCTGAACAAGACTCAGCGTTTCACCCGTAAAATAGCGGGCCAGTAGTTGGTTGATATCTTCCTTGTTACTCATAGTCTTATTCACAATTTATAATAATGGACAATATAATGACAGCCACTGTCACCAGCAGTGCTCCATGCTCTGACACTTCCAGTTTTTCAGCAATTTCACGATATTTCAGTCCATGGAGTTTAGCCAGCAAAAAAACTTCCCGGCATCTGGCAGGTAGAGTATCTGGCGCCGATTCCATTATATTCTGAAGGGTTTTACCTTCTTCAGGACCTTCGTCCGGCATGCAACTGGCAGAAGCCGGATATGCGTCTATCGACACCGTATCATCCCTACGCTTCCGCAGAAAGGATACACAACTGTTTCTCACGGAAGTCGTCATATAAGCAGCAAACTCCTTTTCAGGCATACTATCCAAACGCTTGTTCCATACGCTGATAAACAGTTCCTGCACAATATCTTCCGCATCATCCTGGTCAGAAACATATCCATAGGCTATACAGCACAGCCTTGAATAATGTTCCTGAAACCGAGATTTGAATATGTCCTTTCTATCGGCACTCATTATCATGATTCTGTCAATACAAATAATCAGAATTTCAAACTTACACCTGCTGTCAAGAAGCCTTTATTTCCTAATCCTGCTTCTACAAAACCACCAATCCGGTCATTTCCTACTCGCAAGGCTATCGGATTTACCTGGTAGGCAAAAGAAGTGCTCAAATCGGCTTTCTTTGCGGCTTTTTTTCCTGTTTCCGTCAAAACTGTTTCTTTGTGACGACTCAGGTTTACACCGGCTGCCGCTGTTCCATATAATTCAAACAAGCCTCTTTTATAATATACAAATTCAGCAGCAGGAAGAACCAGGAAGTTTACATTGCTTTCTTTCAATGAAGGAGTCTGCTCACCCGCCAATGCCAACTTACTGCTGGAAGTAGAAAAGCCCAAATCAGTTCCTACCTTGAAACGCCCTAAAGAATAGCGATAGCCAAAGCCATATACCAGACTGTAATTTTCATCGGTCCGCTTGCTTCCTGTCACTGCATCAACTAATCCCATTCCCAGTATATCTACCGTACCCTGAGTCAACCCGTCACTGACAGACAAACGTATTTCGTGTTTATTTTCAGAAGGAGTAAAACCCTGTCCTTTTACCAGATTTGTACTTGTCAACATACACAAAGAATAAAGCAATCAATTGAATTTTCATAATGTCTAGTTTTTTTAGTTTTAAAAAGTCTTACGTTTAATTCTCTGTTGTTTCACCCGGCCTGGTGGTTTTGTCTTCATAACGCAGTTCTTAGGTAAAACCCCTATCCGAAAAATCATTTTTTTTGAAAAAAATCTCCACATCCCATTAAATACCTGATAATGAAGCTTAAATAAAAACATCTGTAACTGACTTTTTTTCATTTATCAATATTCTACCGACAAAAAGTGAGAAATAATTATTACTTTTGTCTACAGGAAAAAGTTTTTTACTAAGGTATTTTTCTGATTGTATTTTATAAGACTTCTGAAACGACATCATGCATAAGGAAATCATTCAACTGTTAAACGAGAAAAGATTAAAAGAAGCGTTTACCCAAATTAAGGAATCGGCAAACACGCTTAATAACTGGGAACTAAAGGCACAGGTTGAAACCCAACAGACGACTTATGAATATATGCTTCAATACATGGCAATGGGCACACAAGACCCACAACGTGAAACAATTTATAACCAGTTGCTTTGCAAGGGATATGAACTGGCTGACAAGACTTATTTCCTGAAAGACTGGGAAAAAGCGTATGGCTATTTTGCCGATAAATTCCGTAAATTTTCTCAAACTCCTCCACACTCATTCAAGGAAATCGGCTTCATGCTGGAAGCAGCTAAGCACACGTCTGCCACTCCCCAAAACACAGAGGAAGAAGAAGCTCAAAAATTACAATGCTACACGCTTCACAAAAATACAGTCGATGAATTATTCAATAAGATATGGGTATCTACACAATGGAGTGAAGAAGACTATCAGGAAGCCCGTGAACTTCTACTTTCTCCGTCTATGGCCACCAACGACAAAGCAGTAATGATGAGTGCCGTCACGCTCAATCTGCTTCAGCTCTTTGACAGCCGAAAATTCCTGCTGTTACTCACAGCCTATCAGCAAACCCAAGAACCGGCTGTTACCCAGCGGGCATTGACAGGAATTGCTCTTGCCACCTATTTCCAGACTGACCGGATTAAACTCTATCCGGAACTGGTTTCTGCCTTGAAGCTGATGGAAGATGACCCTACAGCATTGAAACAATTGCACGATATACAGATTATTTTCCTTCTTTCACGCGAAACGGAGAAAATAGATAAAAAAATGAGGGAGGAGATTATTCCCCAAATGATGCGCAATCCCAATCTCAGAAATTCAGAGTCAAAAGTCATTGAGATAGAAGACATCGAAGACCTCAATCCGGAATGGCAGAAAGACATGGAACAAATAAACAGCCACATTCGTGAATTGGGAGAGCTGCAAATGGAAGGAGCTGATACCTACATGACTGCCTTTTCACAACTCAAGACCTTCCCGTTCTTTCAGGAAGCAGCCCACTGGTTTTACCTGTTCAGCATGAAAGTGCCCGATTTATACCAGATTTTCAAAGACAAGGAATTCAATGAAAAATCGTTGTTCGGACTCATGATTAACTCACAGATGTTCTGCGATTCCGATAAATTCTCTTTCTGTCTGGCCATGCAGTCGTTGCCTCATGACCAGCAGACATTCATGCGTTCGCACATGAAAGGAGAAGAATTGATTCCCAAGGAACTGGAAACAAGTGAAAATCCGGAAGAACAGAAAATCAATGCCATACAACGGCAATATATCCACAATTTATACCGGTTTTATAAATTATGGAGATTCAAACAGGAAATGCAAGACATTTTCCGTGAAAAACTGGACTTCTGGAACAACACCTTGCTCCGCCCCTTGATACTGAAAGGAACGTATCATAACCAGATTGCCGGATATCTTTTTTCAAAAGGATACATGCAAGAAGCTGCCGAACTTTATGAAAGTCTGGCTCAACAAGATCCGGCGAATGCAGAAACCTGGCAAAAACTAGGATTCGCCTACCAGAAAAACAAGCTTTATGATAAAGCGGTAAAAGCATACGTGCAGGCAGACGCACTAAAGGCCAACCATTTATGGACACTCAAGCATCTGGCACAGTGTCACAAACTGTCGGGTAATTACTCTCAAGCTGCTTTCTGCTTTCAGAAAGTGCTTGAGTTCGATCCAGACAACCTGCACATCCTGATGCAAACCGGACAATGCCTTGCGGCACTGAAGAATTATCCGGAGGCCATTAAGGTTTTCTATAAGGTGGAATTTCTGGAAACACATCCGGAAAAGGCACGGCGTGCCATCGGATGGTGCTACTTCATGTCCGGGAAGTACGAAGAAGCTGTCCGGATGTATGAAAAGTTGCTCGCTCTGGAAAACCCACAAGCCAATGACTGGCTAAACTCAGGCCACGTGTATCTGGCTATGGGGAATATACCTCAGGCACTAATTCACTACCGGAAAGCGGAAACAGCCTGCAAATCGGACGAGGAGTTCATCTCACAGTTTCTGGCCGACAAAGATGCGCTGACAGCACAGGGTCTGTCAGAAAGTCAGGTTTACCTGATGGACGATATCCTGCGCCAGAAATAACAGCACATAAGATATACCAATAGAAACAAGTCCGATAAAGCTTATCACCCTACCGGACTTGTTTCTATTTTTTTGATATAAGCCAATGCAGCTCCTATGGCCGTCTGATATTCCGCATTTGCTGGAATGATAAAACGCACATCATACATCTGCGCAATGGTATCGAAAACCGGACGGCATTGAGGCAATTGTGTCAGATTGCCAATCAGCACAAAATCACGGATTCCCATTTCCAATGCTGAAAGTACGGCTGCCTGCCCGATGGACTGCAATACCATGTGCATCAAGCCCAAAGCCAAATCTTCGGGAGATACATTGTTATCTAATTTTCCCAACAAGGAAGCCGTGGCATCAAGCGGCAATCCGGGCAAGGAAGTCTGACAAATATCTTGAATCTGTAAGTCCACGTTCTGCAAATTACCTTTTCCAGCCAGTTCTGACACCCACAGAATGTCCTGCGTATGCAACAACAGACGCGACAATCCCATCAGTGTACCTCCCCCGATACCGATTCCGCCCACATGGCGAATCACATCGTGTTCCACTTTCACAAAGGAAGTACCCGTTCCCATACTCACCACCATGAGCCGGTCCAGCCCCGTGGCATACTGGGCACTCAGGCCGTTGGCGATAAATTCATCCGTACGAGCCGTAGGCAGACCGTACAAGGGCTGCTGAATGTATGAACTTCCCACTCCGGTCAGCATTACCTGCTCCACCTCCGAAAGCTGGATGGAATGGTCGTATATATATTTTCCGAATGCACCAAACAACGAAGTGACAGGGTCCTTGGCAGTCACAAACATCGGATGCTTTATTTCACCGTCTTTCACCCCGACAATCTTGGTGGTACTTCCTCCCACATCTATTCCTATTATCATAACTTAAAAGATTTTGCTATTTTTACAATATGGGCGCAAGTCTACAAACTTTTTTCGGGAAAGCAGACACTTCTGTTACTTTTTTATAAAAATTTGAAAGCCTTTCCCTATGTAGCCCACTTTCGAATGAAAAGACACTTTGCTTTTTTTGCAAAGTTCCGAAAAGAAAAACGCTTATTTTCAAGACTTTTCAAGAGCACTTAAACGCATGTTCCCAAACGTCCAAGCGTTTTGAATCAAACGCACTTACGCTTGATTCAAAATGTACTTATGTTTCAACTAAAACACTTAGGCGTTTGCTCTTAAACGCACTTGCGTTTTTGGAAAGAAAAATTCGGAGCACGAAAAGGAATCACATTTTTATTTCTATCTTTGCAAAGATATAAATGAAACACCATGCAGACAAGTGACAGTATTGTGATTATTCCTACTTACAATGAGAAGGAAAACATCGAAAATATAATCCGGGCGGTATTCGGACTTGAGAAAACATTCCACATTCTAGTCATCGAAGACAACTCTCCCGACGGAACAGCCGACATCGTACGCCGTCTCCAAAAAGATTTCCCCGAACGTTTGTTTATGATTGAACGAAAAGGCAAACTCGGGCTGGGAACTGCTTATATTACCGGCTTCAAATGGTCTATCGAAAAGGGATACGACTACATCTTTGAAATGGATGCCGACTTCAGCCATAACCCCAATGACCTGCCAAGACTTTACAAGGCTTGCCATGAAGAGGGAGCTGATGTATCCATCGGTTCACGCTACGTAAGTGGAGTAAATGTGGTCAACTGGCCCATGGGAAGAGTACTGATGTCCTACTTTGCTTCTAAATATGTGCGGTTCATTACCGGACTGCCCATTCATGACACCACTGCCGGCTTTGTATGTTACCGCCGTAAAGTACTTGAGACCATCCACCTGGACCATATCCGCTTCAAAGGGTATGCTTTCCAAATTGAAATGAAATTTACCGCTTACAAATGCGGTTTCCATATTACAGAAGTACCTGTTATCTTTATCAACCGCGAATTAGGTACTTCCAAAATGAACAGCAGCATCTTTGGGGAGGCCGTATTCGGTGTCATCCAACTGAAATGGGACAGCTGGCTCAAGAAATATCCCAAACATGCTAATTAAAAAGTACTTATGAAACGTACGTGGATACATCATGCAATCATCGTAAATGAAGGACGCCGTTTTGCCGGTTCTGTGGTGATTGAAGGAGAAAAGATACAAGAGGTCATTGAAGGAGACGGCAAACCCGCTGCCGACTGTGAAGAAGAAATTGATGCACAAGGATGCTTTCTGCTGCCAGGAGTGATAGATGACCATGTGCATTTCCGCGATCCGGGACTTACTCACAAAGCAGACATGGCTACCGAAACAGCTGCGGCTGCGGCTGGTGGAGTAACTTCGTTCATGGATATGCCGAACTGCAACCCTCAGACTACCACACTCGAAGCACTGGACAATAAATTCCAGGATGCAGCCACTAAATGCATTGTCAACTATTCTTTCTATTTTGGGGCTACGAACAACAATGCCGACCAACTGAAAGCATTGGACAAAACACACGTATGCGGTGTGAAACTGTTTATGGGAGCCAGCACCGGGAATATGCTGGTCGACCGCATGGAAGCCTTGAAAAAAATATTTTCCGAGGCAGGTATGCTGATTGCGACTCACTGTGAAGACCAGCAGATTATCCGCGAAAATACCGAACGTCTCAAACAGCAATATGGCGAAGATCTGGACATTTCTTTCCATCCGCTGATACGCAGCGAGGAAGCCTGTTACCATTCTTCGGCACTCGCCGTACAGTTAGCGAAAGAAACAGGTGCCCGCCTGCACATACTTCACATCAGCACGGCACGTGAATTGGGCCTGTTAGAAGACCGCCCGCTCCAAGAAAAGAAAATTACGGCAGAAGCCTGCGTATCGCACCTTATGTTCTGCGATGAAGACTATGCGCAACTAGGGGCACGCATCAAGTGCAATCCCAGCATCAAGACAAAAGCCGACCGTGATGCGCTGAGAAAGGCTCTGAGCACTAACCTGATCGACGTCATCGCTACCGACCATGCACCTCACCTGTTGAGTGAAAAAGAAGGAGGAGCACTGAAAGCCGTATCAGGCATGCCGACCCTGCAGTTCTCATTGGTCAGCATCTACGAACTGGTACACAAAGGTGTCCTGTCTATCGAACAGTTAGTTCAGAAAATGTGTCACGCACCGGCCCAGCTTTACCAGATTAGCCAAAGAGGGTTTATCCGACCGGGCTATCAGGCCGACCTTGTTCTGCTGAATCCACATAAAGAATGGACTGTAACAACCGACTGCATTGAAAGCAAGTGTGGATGGAGTCCGATGGAAGGCCGCACCTTCCATGCACAGGTAGAAAAGACATTTGTCAACGGTACGGCAGTTTACGAGAATGGAAAAGTAAACAAAGCACACCGTGGACAAGCCCTTCGGTTTGAACGTTAAAAGAAAGCGAATGAAAACAGACATCACGACCGTCCGTTACGACATACACGACCTGGCTGAATACATCAACTGGATTTATTTTTTCCACGCATGGGGGTTTCAGCCACGCTATGCAGCCATTGCCGACATTCATGGCTGTGATGCCTGCCGCGCCGGGTGGCTGGCTTCATTTCCCGAAGCTGAACGCGCCAAAGCTGCCGAAGCCATGCAACTGCACAAAGAAGCAGTACGCATGCTGAACAAAATCGACGGGAAATACAAGGTCTATGCCATTTATCGCCTGATGGAAGCCAATGCCGAGGGCGACAACCTATGGTTAGAGGGCACATTATTTCCTCTGCTCCGCCAGCAGACCCGCGTCCGCCCCGACGACCCGTTTCTCTGCCTGAGTGACTTTGTCCGTCCCCTTTCTTCCGGTATCAAGGATACGGTAGGAGGATTCGCCACGACCATCGATCCGGCCATGGAAGAAGAATTCAGCCATGACGACTACCAGTCCTTGCTCATCAAAACACTTGGGGAAAGACTGGCAGAAGCCGCTGCTGAAAAGATACACGAAACCCTGCGCAAAGAGGTATGGGGATACGCCAAGGACGAAAAGCTGACCATGAAACAGTTGCTCAACGAAGACTATCAGGGCATACGTCCTGCTGTAGGCTATCCTTCCCTGCCCGACATATCAGTCAGTTTTCTGCTCGACAAGCTTATTGACATGAAACGCATCGGCATACATCTGACAGAGAACGGAATGATGCAACCTCATGCCTCGGTATGCGGACTGATGTTTGCCCATCCGGCTTCACGCTATTTTTCGGTTGGAAAAATAGACGAGGAACAACTCATGGACTACGCTTCCCGCCGGAATATAGATGCCGACGTACTGCGAAAATACCTCGCAGCCAATCTGCAACCCTAAAATGAATAGCAAATATGATTCTACTAAGAGTGTCACTGATATTTTTGGCCTTGTTTCTGCTACCAGACTGGTATATATACAAGACCTATTTGACCAGCCTGCACGATAAGAAGTGGAAACGTGCCTACTGGCTGCCCACCTTATTACTATTGCTCGCATTAGTAGTTTTCCTTGTTGGACATGACAGTTTACATGAATATTTCGGGACTTACCTGATTGTTGCTCTATGCTTCACTATTCCTAAAATGATATTCATGCTGACCAGTATTCTGCTGAAACTGATCAGAAGATTGATAAAGCGCCCTATTCCTCATGGATGGATTTCACTGGCACCCGCATTGTTTGCTTTCGGATATGTATTGTTTGGAGCCATTAAGGGAAAGGAAAATTTTCAAGTAAAAGAAGTTACATTCTACTCGCCCAACCTTCCGGATGCATTCGATGGCTATCGCATTCTGCAATTGTCGGACATCCACTCTGGAAGCTGGAAAGGAAATGGAAAGGCACTTCAGGAAGCCATCGATATTTGCAACCGGCAAGATGCAGACCTGGCTGTATTCACTGGCGACCTCGTGAACAGTCGCGCTGACGAATTGCTGGAATTTATGCCTGTGTTCTCACAACTGAAAGCGCGCGACGGAGTGTATTCCGTATTGGGTAATCACGACTATGGCTCCTACGTAAAATGGGAAAACGAGCAGGCCCGTCTGGCTAACGTAGACAGCCTGATTGCACGCGAAAACCGTATGGGATGGTTCATGCTGCAAAATGACCACCGTATTATATATAAAGGTACTGATTCCATTGCTATAGTTGGTGTGGAAAACAGCGGGAAACCACCTTTCCCTGACAGAGGCGACTTGCCCAAGGCTCTGCAAGGCACAGACGGCATGTTCAAGGTGCTGCTAAGTCATGACCCGACACATTGGCGTCGGAAAGTGCTTCCGGAGACCTCGGTACAGCTTACCTTGTCAGGTCATACCCACGACATGCAAATCAGCCTGTTCGGCTTTTCAGTGTCCAAGTTTATCTATCCGGAACACAGAGGTATGTATCTGGAAGGCAACCGGGGACTATACGTCAACATTGGGTTAGGCTATGTGCTTTTCCCCATGCGGCTGGGTGCCTGGCCGGAAATTACCGTCCTCACACTAAAAAAAGGAAATAACAAATCAATCCAATAAATCTATCACACTTATGAGATTCTTATACATCATTTATCAAATCTGTATCGGGCTTCCCATTTTTCTTGTGCTGACCATTCTGACCGCACTGACCACCATGCTGGGATGCTGGCTGGGCAACGGACACTTCTGGGGATATTACCCGGGGAAAATATGGTCACAACTCACTTGTTTTCTGTTTTTGCTTCCGGTGAAAGTGGAAGGACACAAAAACATTGACCACAAAACATCGTATGTATTCGTAGCCAACCATCAGGGAGCGTTCGACATATTCCTTATCTACGGATTCTTGGGAAGAAACTTTAAATGGATGATGAAGAAAAGCCTGCGCAGCATTCCTTTCGTCGGAAAAGCCTGCGAATCGGCCGGTTTCATTTTTGTAGACAAATCCAGTCCACGCAAAGTGTATGAAACCATCAAGCGTGCAGAAAAAATCTTACAAGGAGGTACTTCACTCGTGGTATTTCCGGAAGGCAGAAGAACCTTTACTGGTCGCATGAACGAGTTTAAGAAAGGGGCTTTCCTGCTAGCTGACCAGTTGCAGCTTCCGGTCGTACCGATGAGTATTAGCGGTTCTTTTGATATTTTACCGCGCACGGGTAAACTGCTCTCCTGGCATCCGTTGAAGCTGACCATCCATCAGCCCATCTATCCGCAAGGAAGAGGACAAGAAAACCAAACCATGCTGATGGAAGAATCCTATCAGGCCATTGAAAAAGGTTTGCCGGAAAAATACAAAGGAGAAAAGAAAAGTGGAGAATAAAAAATAAATATCGGGTAGGAAGAATTTCTTACCCGATTTTCTTTTTAATGAAGGGGAGCATGCGACATATTTTCACGTGCCACAGACACATATTCCTTCACCATGTAATTGTTCTTGAACGCTTCAGGAGCCGCGTCAACGATTTCCTGCATCAACGGAGTCATGAAGGGATAGGGCATGCTGTTACCCAACATAATGAACAATCCCGGTCCCAATACATTCTCGTAATTGTCCTGAATAAAAGTCTTGGCCAGCTGGTTCATCTCCGTAGCTATCTCGTCACGTTTTTTCTGGATTTCCTGATGCACCGTCTGCAAATCCTTTCCATCCATAATCATGCGACTTTCCTCGCGCTCTACTTCGTAAGCACGGTCATCGAGCGAGTTTTTCTGTACCACAAAATCATTGAAACAGTCGTTCAATGGAGTCCCCTTGATGGTAATTCCCGCATTGTCTATCTGAATATCAATGTGGCCCGGTTCTATCACTAAAGGCATGATGCACTCATCATCCATATACAATGAAGCTAAAACCGTGGAATCAACCTTTCCCTGCATTTCGAATAAGCCATGAATTACTTCTGCCGAATCAATGTTGACCAATTTATCACCCACCGGGATTTTTATAAACAGCATTTTGCCGTCCAACATAGAAACAGACGAAGTACCTTCTATCTTATATTTCTTACTGCAAGAGGTGCAAAGCATGGCACACAACAGGAAAAAATAAAGTTTATACATGCTGAAACCTTTTAAATTTGTGGGCAAAGGTATAATCTTTCAAGGAAGCACCGAAATATATTATCAAAATTTATACTAAGATAGTGGTTTATTACCTTTTAAGTAACCTGTGTGAAAATGGTGTGCGTTTTTTTACTATTTTTGTGCAATCTATATTTTAACACTATACATAACAATGAAAAAACTGAAAGTACTCGCACTCGCACTTGTTTGTGCTGTATTCTCTCCGGCCAAGGCCGATGAAGGAATGTGGTTGCTCCAGCTCATGCAGGAGCAGAACCTTGCGGACCGAATGAAAGCGCAAGGACTGAAAATGGATATCATGGATATCTACAACCCTGACCAAATTACATTAAAGGATGCTGTCGGAATTTTCGGACGCGGATGTACAGGTGAAATTATCTCACCCAACGGATTGATTCTGACCAATCACCATTGTGGATACGATGCCATCCAACAGCATAGCTCGGTGGAACATGACTACCTGACCGACGGATTCTGGGCAAAAAGTTATCAGGAAGAACTTCCTACACCGGGATTGACCTTCAAATTCGTAGACCGTATTGTGGATGTAACGGAAAAAGTAAACGAAGACATCCGTAAAGGAAAAGTTTCTGAAGCAGAATCTTTCGGAAGCAAATACCTGAAGAAACTGGCTGCCGACGAACTGAAGAAAAGTGACCTGAAAGGCAAACCGGGCATCTCTACACAGGCTCTTCCGTTCTATGAAGGTAACAAATTCTACTTGTTCTTTATCAAGACTTACAGCGACGTGCGTATGGTAGCCGCTCCTCCTTCATCAATCGGTAAGTTTGGAGGTGAAACCGACAACTGGATGTGGCCGCGTCACACAGGCGACTTCTCTATGTTCCGTATCTATGCCGACAAAGATGGCAATCCGGCTGAATACAGCGCAGAGAATGTGCCTTTGAAAGTAAAGAAACACCTGACTATTTCACTGAAGGGATTACAGGAAGGCGACTATGCCATGATTATGGGATTCCCCGGAAGCACCAGCCGCTACCTGACAGAAAGTGAAGTACGCCTGCGCATGGAAGGCATCAACGTGCCGCGTATCACCGTACGCGAAGAACGCCAGAATATTCTCCGCAAGGAAATGGCTGCCAGCGACAAGGTACGTATCCAGTATGCCAGCAAGTTTGCCGGTTCTAGCAACTACTGGAAAAACTCCATCGGTATGAACAAGGCCATTGTGGACAACAAGGTTCTGGAAACGAAGGCAGAACAGGAAGCTAAATTTGCTGCTTTTGCCAAAGAAAAACAGAATGCTGACTATGCAGCCGTAGTAGGAAAAATTGACGAATACGTGAAGCGTGTCACTCCGCTGCGCACACAGCTGACTTATTTCACTGAAACTTTCAGAAGCGGTATCGAATTCACCCTAACTTCGAAGATGGAAGCACTTCAGGACTTGGCTACTGCCCTGCAGAAGAATAAGAAAAAAGATGTAGAAAAAGCCATCGCTACCCTGAAAGAAGCCTACGCTGACATCCACAACAAGGACTATGACCATGAAGTAGACCGCAAGGTGGCTAAAGTACTACTGCCACTTTATGCCGAAAAAGTACCGTCTGAAGCATTGCCTGATTTCTATCAGACTGTTAAGAATGCATTTAAGGGTGATTACAATGCCTACGTAGATGCCCTCTACAACAACAGTATCTTCACTAATGAAAAGAACTTCAACGCTTTCATCGAGAATCCTACTGTAGAAGCAATCAACAAAGACTTGTCGGCTGAATATGCTGCTGCAGTGAGCAAGAAATACAAGGAACTGGCAGACAAACTGGATCAAGCCAACGGTGACATCAACCTGCTGCACAAGACTTACGTACGCGGTCTTTGCGAAATGTATGCACCGACTCCGAAAGCTCCGGATGCCAACTTCACGATTCGTCTGACTTACGGAAACGTAAAGGCTTACGATCCGAAAGACGGTGTACACTACAAATATTACACTACACTGAAAGGGGTAATGGAAAAAGAAGACCCGAACAATCCGGAATTCGTGGTACCGGCCAAACTGAAAGAGTTGTATGCTACAAAGAACTACGGACGCTACGCCCTGCCTAACGGAGAAATGCCGACTTGCTTCCTGACTACCAACGACATCACCGGCGGTAACTCAGGTTCTCCGGTCATGAATGGAAACGGTGAACTGATTGGAGCCGCATTCGACGGTAACTGGGAATCTCTGTCCGGTGACATCAACTTCGACAACAACCTCCAGCGTTGTATTGCCGTAGATATTCGCTACGTGCTGTTCATCGTAGAAAAATTGGGAGGCTGCAAGAACCTGATTGATGAAATGACAATTGTAGAATAATGAAGCATAAGTTATTATTATCCTTATTTGCCACACTTTCCCTCACCGCTCATGCGGATGAGGGGATGTGGATGCTGACCGACCTAAAACAGCAGAATGCTGCCGTGATGCAGGATTTGGGACTGGACATCAGCATTGACCAGGTGTACTGTCCGGACAACATCAGCCTGAAAGATGCCGTGGTGCATTTCGGAGGCGGATGTACGGGGGAAGTCATCTCCTCGGAAGGACTGGTGCTGACCAACCACCACTGTGGATACGGTTACATCCAGCAACACAGTTCAGTGGAACATGATTACCTGACCGACGGTTTCTGGGCCATGACTCGCGAACAGGAACTTCCGTGTGAAGGACTGAACGTGACCTTTATCGACCGGATACTTGACGTAACGGAATACGTGCAGAAACAGTTGAAGAAGTCCAAAGACCCGGACGGAACCAACTACCTCTCTCCTTCTTTCTTAGCCAAAGTGGCTGAAAAGTTTGCCAAAAAGGAACGTATCCGCACCAACGAATTTACGACCTTGGAGCTGAAACCGTTCTATGGAGCCAACAAATACTACCTGTTTGTCAAGACATCTTACAAGGATGTGCGTATGGTAGGTGCTCCTCCCTCTTCCATCGGTAAGTTCGGAGCAGATACCGACAACTGGATGTGGCCCCGCCACTGCGGTGACTTCTCTATCTTCCGTATCTACGCTAATAAGGACGGAAAGCCGGCCAATTACAGTGCAGAAAACGTACCTTTGAAAGTAAAGAAACACATTGCCATCAACCTGAAAGGAGTGAAGGAAGGTGACTTCACCTTCGTGATGGGATTCCCCGGACGCAACTGGCGTTACATGATCAGCGATGAGGTGGAAGAACGCATGCAGACTACCAACTTCATGCGCGACACCATTCGCGGCGTACGCCTGCGGGTGCTGGGAGAAGAAATGGCTAAGGATGCACGTACCCGTATCCAGTATGCAGCCAAGTATGCTTCATCGGCCAACTACTGGAAAAATGCCATCGGTATGAACGAAGGACTGGTACGTCTGAAAGTACTAGACCGCAAGAAACGGGAGCAGGAACAATTGTTAGCTTTCGGAGATTCCATCGGAAATGATAATTACCGGAAAGCCTACGAAAGCATCAAGCAGATTATAGCACAGCGTCACGATGCAGTGTACCACCAGCAGGCGATTTACGAAGCCTTGATGCTGGGAACCGAATTCTTTAAAGTACCCGATACGGATGCGTTGAGAGTGGCACTGGAAGGCCAGAAACAGAAAGACATTGACGAAGCTGTAGCTGCCCTGAAGGAAGCCGGCCAGAAGTTCTTCAACAAGGACTACAATCCGGAAGTCGACCGCAAGGTATCCAAACAGCTGATTGCCTTGTATGCCCGACTGATTCCGGCAGACCAGCGGATTGACATATTCCAGACCATCGAAAAGGATTTCCAGGGAAATACCGATGCGTTTGTGGATGCCTGCTTCAACCAGTCTATCTTCAGAAGTCCGGAAGCACTAGATGAGTTCCTGAAGCAGCCCGATGCACAGCAGTTGGAAAACGACCTGATGGTGAGATATGCTGCTTCCGTACGCAACGGATACCAGGCTACCAGCGATGCCATGCAGGAGGAAACCAATGCATACAACGCAGCTCACAGGACTTGGGTAGAAGGTGTATTGCAAATGAAGAAAGCCAACGGACAGCCTATCTATCCGGATGCCAACTCTACCCTCCGACTAACCTACGGAAAGATTGGCTCTTACGAACCGGCTGACGGAAAGGAATACCTTTATTACACTACCTTGAAAGGGGTGATGGAAAAGGAGGACCCGAACAATCCGGAATTTGTGGTACCAGCCAAGCTGAAAGAGTTGTATGAAAAGAAAGATTTCGGTCCCTACGCTATGCCCGACGGACGAATGCCGGTCTGCTTCGCCACTGCGACAGACAACACAGGAGGTAACTCCGGTTCTCCGGTATTCAACGCGAAAGGGGAACTAATCGGTACCGGATTCGACCGTAACTACGAGGGGCTGACCGGTGACATAGCCTACAACCCGCAACTGCAACGTGCGGCTTGTGTAGACATCCGCTATACCTTGTTCATCATTGACAAGTTTGCCGGTGCTTCTCATTTGCTCAAAGAAATGACCATCATCCGATAAACAGAAAAAGCCAGACCGGAAAGTCTGGCTTTTTTGTTTCAGGCTTGTGCCTCATTATCTTCTTCCAAGATTTTCTTTATCTCCGCATCGGCCTTATACAGTTTGTTCTTGCAGAACTTTATCAGCTTCTGGGCTTCCTGCAAGTATTCGCCCAACTGGTCGATATCCAGTTCATTGCTTTCAATGCGAGACACTATTTCCTCCAGGCGTTTCATCGCCTCTGAATAGGTTTCCTTCTTTGCTGCCATATCACTTATTTATTACTTTACTCCTAAATTTACCTTTTGCCAGACGGGTCTCCACTTCATCTCCCGGCTTCAGTTGAGAAGCATCCGTCACCACCTTTCCATCCAGCAGAGTAAGGCTGTATCCTTTTTTCAATAACTTCTCCGGAGAAGCCGAATCTACCCGCTGTGCCAGAAGTTCCAGCCGGTATGTCTCACGCTGTACACGGTTCTGCAAAGCAGAAAGCAAGCGAGGCATCAATTGCAAACGGTAGTTTTCTTGCAACAAGCGCGACTGCCAGGCTGTTTTCATCCGGTTTTGAAATTTCTCCTGACGGAAGTTTTCCCGCTGCAACCGCATCTGTACCTGTCCCGGAATCCGGGTTATAAACGAATCCAGCCGTTGTTTTTCCTGTTGCAGTAAACGAGGCACCTCCTGATAGATAACCTCCTCGTATGTTTCCAGCTCCTGTGCCGTCTGTCTTACATGATTAATCAGAAACTCAGCCGCAGCTGTCGGAGTCTTGACACGGGTATGTGAAATCATATCCAGCACCGTATCGTCTCGTTCATGTCCGATTCCGGTAATAATAGGAAGCGGGAACTGTGCGCAGTTTGCCGCTAAATCGTAGGTATCAAAACCTGAAAGGTCGGAAGTGGCTCCTCCTCCCCGGATAATCACCACCACATCCCAGTTATCGCGTGTCGAATTAATACGGTCGAGTGCCTGAATGATGGACTGTTCTACCTGCTCTCCCTGCATAATGGCCTGAAAAAGCCGAGGATAAAATACAAAGCCGAAAGAATTATGCAGCAACTGATTGCAGAAATCGCCATACCCGGCAGCCGTAGCCGATGAAATGACCGCAATACGCTGCGTCAGTACGGGAAGCTTCAGTTCCTTATTCAATGTCAAGATTCCCTCCTCATCCAACTGCCGGAGAATTTCCTTGCGACGGCGTACCATATCGCCCAAAGTATAGGTGGGGTCAATATTGACTACCGTCAGCGAGTAGCCATACAATTCGTGGAAATCGACCGTGACTTTTACCAGCACCTTCAAGCCTGAAACGAAGGCCTGCCCTGTTTCCCGCTCAAAATAACTCCGTAAGCGGGTAAAGACATTTGCCCATATAATTCCTCGTGCCTTGGCCAGGAGCGCATTGCCGGTAGCATCTTTCTGCACAAACTCCAGATAGCAATGTCCGGAATAATTTACGCGTACATCGCTTAATTCAGCCTGCACCCAATATTCATCCGGCAGGCAGGAGGTGATGCTCCGTCTGACCAAGGAGTTCAGTTCGAGTAAAGAAAGAGGCTTATTTTCCATCAGTATCCGCTTTCAGTTTCATGGCCAGTTGATAGGCTTTCCACATATCCGTCACTCCATATCCGTAGATATTATCTGGATAAGCATTACGGTCGCTGGCTTCATGCACTACCTGAATGAGCTGCCGTACCGTAAGCCAAGGACATGCCTGCCACAAACAAGCCACCAATCCGCAGAAGATAGGCGACGCAAAAGAAGTACCGTTGGCAAAAGCGGTACCTCCATCCACTCCTATCACTGCCGAGTGTACTCCCATTGCCATGACATCGGGTTTGATACGCCCGTCCGCCGTATTACCGATGGAAGAAAAAGCGGCATTCACTCCCATATTATCGATGGCACCTATGGTCAATATATCTTCCGCATCGGCCGGAGGAGTGATTTTTTTCCATTCATCCATACCGGAATTTCCGGCACTGCAAACCACCAAAAGCCCTTTCTTTGCTGCATACGAAGCAGAAGCGGCCATCAAAGAAGTATGCCCGTCCAACTGACGATACGTATAATTATCAATCGGGTCGTCAAATGAATAATATCCTAAGGAGGTATTAATAATATCCACTCCTACACTGTCGGCAAATTCCACCGCTGCAGCCCAGTTATCCTCTTCCACCGGCTGTTCCGTATCATTATCTTCACTTCTTAACAGCCAGTAGCTTGCTTCGGGAGCTGTTCCCACCATGACGTAAGGCGTATTTACAGCCATGCACGACAAGACTTTCATGCCGTGATTATGCTCCCCATAAATATCTGAAGAAGGATTGACAAAATCACGTGTGCCTAAAATCGTCGTATTCTTGAAGATTTTCATGGCATCCACATTAT
>NZ_JBBKBF010000031.1:0-44990 GCF_037892625.1 Phocaeicola sp. ICN-14070
GTCTTTCCATTGAAATGGCTTGTGTGAGGTGTCCTCTTCCTTCTCCCTGAACGATAAATAAGATTTTCATGATGCGATAGGTATTAGCGGTATGACATTATTTTCTTCAGGTTTCGTAGCCTGCTGTTCCAATTCGGTGTAATAGATTACTTTCCATTCCCCGTTTTCATCTTCGGTAAGTGCCGACATGGTTTCTACCCAGTCGCCTGAGTTCAGGTAGTGTATCTGGTCGGTCATGCGGTTTTCCGGATGGTGGATATGACCGCAGATAACCCCTTCGCACTGACGGTTCTTCGCGAATTCTACCAGTACGTTTTCAAAATCAGAAATATAGGATACGGCAGATTTTACTTTCTGCTTGATGGCCTGTGAAAGTGAATAATAAGGTTTTCCTTTTCTTACGCGATAGCGGTTGTACTGGCTGTTGAGCCACAGCAGGAGCGTATAGCCTATATCTCCCAATTTAGCCAGCCATTTCATGCTGGTAGTTACTTTATCGAACACATCGCCGTGTGTTACGAAATAATGTTTTCCATTGCTTTCCAGTATATAATCTTTTGTAATGGTCAGGTTAGCAAATTGCAGGGGAGCAAGATTGTCAAGAAAATCGTCATGATTGCCGCGGATATAGATGATTTCCGTACCGTGTTTTTCCATCATTTTCATGATGATTTTAAAAAAGTGCGTGTGTTCCGCTTTCCATTTGCTGATGCCGGATTTCTGCAGATGCCATCCGTCGATGATGTCACCGTTCAGAATCAGTCGTCCGCAGTCTACTCTACTAAGAAAATCGCTGATTTGGTTTACTTTCGAATGGGTAGTTCCCAAATGAATGTCCGACACCACAATGGTCCGGTAATAAGGTCTTTCTTTCATGCTTCATGTTTTTCTTAACGCTGTACAAAAGAAGGGAATGTATATTACAAGGGTATGACTGTCAAATGAATAACTTGTTTCAACAAGCGAGAAGACGGAGCAAGAAGAAAGCCATTCCTGCGTCCCACAGAAATGGCTTTTGATAATGACTAAATATTGGCAATTTATTTACAATGTGTGTTTTTTGGAACACTATCAAGCTATGTCTTCCATGTAGAATATGGAACTGAATTCATTGTAGAACTCTTCTGCGGCAATCTCCAGATTTTCCAGGACCTCTTCTTCTGTTTCACCGTATGCAAAACATTGTTCATGATTGCACAGATAAGCATAATATCCCCCGTCGGGAGTACACTCCACTGTATATTTGTCAGCAATTGTTTCCATAATAATCTCCTTTTTTAAAGTCTGCCCAAAGGTCAGTGTTTTTTATTACAGAAAAGTTGCTACGCAGTTACGTTTGCGTGAAATTATGTATCTGTAAAAATTTGGAATGAGAAGTGACAGGCATTCTACTTACTTTATATCAGTTGCTTTATGTCATGTTTAGGCGTAAAGAATTAAGAAACTTTATTTTGAATAGCTATAATGAAGAAACTTTTACCCAATCAATCCACATTTCTCCTGGTAAGTCATCGTCATTGATTTTCCCTGGCCAAGTCGGATTCCCGTTTAAGTCTCCACCGAGTGAGAAATTTAAAATAATATCGTATTTGTATTGGCAAAATGGATATTGCATTTTTTCTTCTGGTAGATGCTGATTAGGATATCTCCATGTTTCTTTTCCATCTATGTAGAATATTATAGCTTCTTCCGTTCTGTCTGCTGCATAAACATGATATTGGGTTATATCAAAATTGGTAGGTCGATTTGGATTAGTGGCTCCTGCGGAACCATTATCTCCATTTATAAAATAAGTGTGTACAGTTTGGTATATATCATTTGGAGTACCTTGTACCCATTCCATTAGGTCGATTTCGCCACCACGTGGCCATTGTGGTGCATCCATTGGCATTTGCCAGATGGCAGGAAATCCCCCTTTTACTAATTTAGTTAATTTAGCTTTGACTTCCAACCGGGTATTACAGGGAAATCCTGACGTCGTGCGAATCCCTCCATTTTTATAAGAATTTTTATCCTTAGAAACTTTTAGCTTTAATACTCCATTTTCTACTTTCACATTTTCATAGCCTTCTACATTCTTGAAATGTTGTCCCCATGTGTGATTACCATAAGTACATAATTTCCATATTGAAGAATCTGGTATAATAGAATTTTCGTTGAACTCATCTATAAATAAGATATTTCCTTTTTGAGGCGAAACTGATAAACATGGTAATGGAATGAGTATTGAAATAATGGTATAATATAAAATATGCAATGTTTTTTTCATACTGTTATTATTAAGATTCTATACTTTGATAAAGATAAAAATAGAGTTGTCTATTGACAACCCTATTTTTTATTCAGCATGTTATTTCCATTCATCGTGTTGAACAAGTTGCTTGTTTGTATCTATTTCTCCTTGTGGAATAGGCCAGACTGTATCTTGTGCTCCACGATAATTAAAATCATATACACAGAATTTATCACCATAGAATTCTTTATCATTTTGCATACGTTTTACGGCATTTTCCCACTCTCCCCATCTGTATAAATCTGCCAGACGTAAATCTTCAAAAGCTAATTCTACACGGCGTTCATGGCGGACTATTTTTCTTAATTCATCCTGGGAAAGGCTGGTTCCTTCTACAGCTTCTACAGCAGGCATACCTACGCGTGCACGCACTTCGTTGATGTATGGTGTTACTTCTGTCTGTGGAGCATTTTTTTCAATCTTAGCTTCTGCCATGGAAAGCAATACTTCAGCGTAACGAATAATGTAATAATCCAGGCTGCCGTCATATTCATTAGCTGTATTTTCTGGGGTAAACCATTTAAGAATACAAGCTGTAGATTTGGCAGGTAAATTATTTGTATATTCTTTTCCGTTCCAAGTCATTCCGGGCAGCATTAATGTTGCTTTTAACCGTGGATCACGGTTTTCGTATCTCGCATAATCAGGATTCTCTTGTGTGTGCTTACCTTTTTCAAGGCTGCCTTTATTAAAGAGAGGTGATATATCAATAGGTAACCCGTCTGTACAATAAAAATCATCACATAAATTCATTGAAGCTTCAATGGCATTCAAAGGAGCATTCCAACAGACTCCAAAAGTGCTGCCCTCTTTTAGTCCAGGGCCTGTGTAGTGTACACTTAAAAGAACCTCATCACAAGTCTCATTATCTTCTTTGAACAAATCTCTGAAATTGGCTTCATAATCAGTACCATCTCCAGATTTAAATAAAGAAACTTTACCAATTACATTGTTATATGCTTCGATGGCGTCATCCCATCTTTGATTGAATAATGCCATACGCCCCATAATTGCATATCCTGCTTCTTGTGACATTCTTCCTTTTTGTTCTGTTCCCTTTGGTGGCAAATTCGGATTATTAGCTTTCAAATCGGCTAAAACTTTGTCTGCAATGGTACTTTTAAGCTCTTTGGGAGCCTCCGGATTTTCAAGAGTTAAAGGGGCTGTGATGTATGGTACATCTCTATACAAAGAAGTCAAGTTGCAATAACCCAAGGCTCTTAATGCGATAGCTTCTGCTTTGATGGTACCTTTAGCCTTGTCTTCCATCGGAATAGCATCTATTTTAGATAATAGTAGATTGCAACGTTTGATTAGTTCATAGTTTGCATTCCAATAGTTTGAAAAACATCCGTCAGTCGTTGCGGAAGTTCCTTTAGAAACGGTGCTTCCCTGCATCCAGTCACCCCAAGTATGCTGTCCGTTATCGGTACTTGTTTCACGCATAAGGAAACCGAATCCACCTCCATCTACATTGTCATCGTATAAATGATCGGATTGTAAAGCATCATAACATGCTGCAAGAGCCATTAAGGCATCACTTTCAGATTGCCAGAACGTATTGTCTGATACTTGATTGGGATTATCCAATTCCAGAAAGCTATCGGAGCAAGAAATATTGGCTAACATTAAGCCGGAGAATAATAATCCTCTGTATAAGTGATTAAATTTTAGTTTCATAATTGTAGTATTTATAAGTTAAAAGGTTACGTTTATACCGAATGAGAATGACTTGGCATTTGGATAGTTATCATTTCTTGTATCACCAGCTCCTTTTTCTGGATCCCAGTTGTCAAGTTTGGTGAATGTAAGCAGGTTTGTTCCTGCGAAGTAGATACGTAGTTTTGAAACACCAATTTTGGGGAGATTGCCGAATGTGTAGCCGAATTCGAAATTCTTCAATCTTAAATAGCTTGCATTTTCCAGCCAGAAAGATGAGAATTGTTCATTCATTGTGTTGCCTAATGCCGGCATTTTACCATTAGGATTATCAGTAGACCAACGATCCAGCCATCTGTCTGTGAAATTACCACGAATATCTGTGGTTGTTTCCCAATTGTATCGATAAATGCCTGCTACTCCTTGCCAGAATGTAGAAAGATCGAATCCTTTCCAGCTGGCTCCTAAATTGATACCATAGGAATATTTAGGGAATGGGTTACCGATAATAGTTCTGTCTTCAGGAGTGATATTTCCATCGTCATTTAAGTCTGCATACATGATGTCACCTAATTTAGGAGCAACACCATTTTGCTTGATTACTTCACCCTTTGAGTTAGTTCTGTTCAAATCTTCTTCTGTTCTGTATAAACCAAGAGCCTGGTATGCGTAATATGCTCCGATAGGCTCACCTACCCGGTTGATTGTTTGTCCGCTGATACGTTCATCCAAACCACCCATATAAAGAATCTTATTATTCACATGTGACAAGTTAAATCCGGCATACCAGCTCCAGTCTCCTTTACTGTCATTATAATTCACATTCCATTCCCAACCTCTATTTCTTACTGTACCTACATTCTGGTAGGGAGCACTCAATGAGCCTAAGAAGATATTAGGCATTGCTAATTGCATCAGGATGTCAGAGGTTTTCTTATCGAACCATTCAAAAGTTGTTTGAATTTTGTTGTTCAGAAAACCTAAATCAATAGCAACATTTAAAGTACGTGTAGTTTCCCATTTTATGTTTTCATTTGGAATTGAGGTGGATACCATTCCAGTTTGTGGGTCTTTACTTTGGTCAAAATAATAATTTCCCGATGCACCTAAACTTGCTAAATAAGCGTAGCTGCCAATTTCTTGGTTTCCTAACTTACCCCAAGAAAAACGGAGTTTACCGAATAGCCATTGATAATTCTCCATGAATGATTCATTGGTAAATACCCATCCTGCAGATACAGAAGGGAAGGTTGCATATCTGTTATTTTTAGGCATACGTGAAGAACCGTCATGTCGTACATTTACTTCAAGAAGGTATTTATCAGCGTAACTATAATTGATACGTCCGAAGAATGATTGCAATCTGTATTCATCACTATTACCTACTGCTGATGGATTTTTTGATCCTCCATCCATTTCATAAATATTCTCTGTAGGAAAGCCTTCTATGCCGGCTGTAGTTGTGTAGCGAGTGTAGCTGATAAGAGAATGCCCTAATAATACATTTAAATTGTGAAGCCCGAATTTTTTGTCGTATGTAAGAATGTTTTCATTTGTCCACGTAGCTTCTCTCCAATAATAATCTTCTAATCTGTTGTTTTGTCCGGCTGCTTTTAATATATTGCCTTCTGCATCATATCGTGCCAGTTCTTTGGGCGTATATTTTTTAGTGGCATTCATGTAGAATGCATATGCCAGGCTTGTTTTGAATTTTAGTCCGTCAATAATATCGATACCTGCATATGCTTTTCCATTAAAACGCCAGGCTTCGTCAAGACGATATCCTTGTTCCATGAATTGTAGCGGGTTTTTGACTAATTCTGCATTTTTTAAAGATCCGTCTACATAGCCATAGTAACCGTTGGAATATTTTACAGGAACTGTGGGACGTGAGAACCATGATAAATAACGCATGACACTTGTTTCACCGCTTGGAGCGATAGAGGCTGGCTGGTCAACATTGTTTTTGTTTCCTGAAACGTTTAAGCCAAAATTGAAACGGCCGATATTGCTATCTACATTAGAGCGGAATGAAAATTTCTCAGCTCCTGTTTTCTTCATTATACCTTCTTGGTTAGAATAAGAGATAGAAGTCATATATTGGGTATGTTCGTTACCTCCAGAAACAGAAAGATGGTGTTGGTGCATACTTGCATTTCTGAATACCTCGTCAAGCCAGTTTGTGTTAGCATAATGATCCGGATCTGATCCATCTTGGAGTTTCTGTAATGCTGTTGCATCATAAGTGTCTGGAGCTACATCGTTTTTCATTAAAGCCCATTGATAACTGTCAATATAAGTTGGCAACATTGGTTTTTGCAGGGTATAGCTACCTGAGTAGTTTACAGAGATTTTTCCGGCTTTTCCTTTTTTTGTGGTTATTAAAATGACACCATTTGCTGCACGTACACCATAGATTGCAGCAGAGGCGGCATCTTTTAAAACAGAAATATTCTCGATGTCGGCTGCTGGAATATCACTCATTTGTGACAGGGTTCCTTCAACTCCGTCAATTAAAACCATCGGGTTATTATTTCCAAATGTTCCTACACCGCGTACTCTAACTTCCATATCTTCTTTACCTGCCTGACCTCCATTTTGGCTTATTACCAAACCAGGCATACGGCCTTGTAACAAGGATGCTGTATTTGAGGTTGGTACATCTTGTATATCTTTAGCTGAAACAGAAGAAACAGAACCTGTAAGGTTTACTTTTTTCTGTGTTCCATAACCAACAACTACTACTTCCTCTAATGTTTCTGAATCTTCCTTTAGAGTTATAGTAAAATCTTTTTTACCTTTTGCTGATATTTCTTGACTTACATAGCCGATATAAGAGAATACCAGTGTGGAATTAGATGATGATAAATTTAAAGTAAAATTTCCATTAAAATCAGTGATGGTACCATTGGTTGTTCCTTTTTCCAGCACGTTTACACCAATTAGAGCCTCTCCATTGCTGTCCAGAACTTTACCTGTAATCGTAGATGTTTGTTGTACGATTAGTTTCGAATCAATAGTTGTGATGGGGTCTGCATGACCGTTAGCGACAACGAATAACCCTGTTATGACAGGTATTGATTGCAATAATCTTTTTCTCCATACGGAGTCCTCTCTGAAAAAAATGCCTTTTTTCATACTACTATGATTTTGGGTTAATTTGGTTTGTAATATATCCGAAGTTTTTATTATTCTGCTTCAGATGTTTTTTCGATGTAAATATATTTATTATTTTATAAAAAAAATGATATGCCAATTAATAAAATCTATTGAGAGTAAATTTTTAATATTTTTTATATTTGTCAGGATAACAAAAAAGCCCGCTAAAATGTCGTTTTAGCGGGCTTTTGACTATAAATGTCTTGAAAAACGTTGGACTACCAGGATTCGAACCTGGACAAACAGAACCAAAACCTGTTGTGCTACCATTACACCATAGTCCAAACTTCTTGGTGTTTTCCTCAGAAAACGCTGCAAAGATAAGCGTTTTTATGAATACCTTCCAAATAATTTCTGACTTTTTTTCTGTTTCTGACGGGAATCCTTACCTTTGTTTGCAAAACAACTTAGCTTATGAGGAAAAAAATATTGTGCACATTGTTGCTGGGGACTACTTTTGCACATGCCATGGCGGTTACTCCGCTATGGATGCGTGATGTACGTATCTCTCCAGACGGAAAAGAAATTGTATTTTGTTATAAGGGCGACATTTACAAAGTGTCTGCCAAGGGTGGAGAAGCGGTACAGCTGACTACACAAGATTCGTATGAGTCGTCTCCGGTGTGGTCGCCGGACGGTAAACAGATTGCTTTTGCCAGCGATCGTTTTGGAAATACAGATGTGTTTGTTATGCCGGCTAATGGAGGTTCTGCCCGCAGACTGACTACGAATTCTGCTTCGGAAATTCCTTCTGCGTTTACACCGGACGGAAAGTTTATTGTATTTTCTGCAAGCATTCAGGACCCTGCCAGCAGTGCATTGTTCCCGACTTCTGCCATGACAGAACTGTATAAGGTTTCTGCAGAAGGTGGAAAAACGGAACAAATTCTGGGTACTCCTGCCGAAATGGTTTGTTTTAATGCGGCAGGCGACAAGTTTTTGTATCAGGACCGGAAAGGATTTGAAGATGAATGGCGTAAACATCATACTTCTTCTATTACACGGGATGTATGGATGTACGACATGGCATCGGGCAAGCATACCAATCTGACCAAGCGGGCAGGAGAGGACCGTAATCCGGTGCTTTCGTCGGATGGTAAGGAGGTTTTCTTCTTGAGTGAACGCAACAAAGGCTCGTTTAACGTCTATTCTTTCCCGCTGGATAATCCGGAACAGGTGAAACCGCTGACTTCATTCTCTACACATCCGGTACGTTTCCTTTCTTTGGGAGGAGACGGTACGCTGTGCTATACCTATAATGGAGAAATTTATACACAGAAACAAGGAGGAAAGCCAAGTAAGGTGAATGTGTCACTGACACGGGATGACCAGGAAATTCCGGTTACATTAACTTATACTCGGGGAGCATCGGAAGCAGTCGTATCGCCCGATGGCAAGCAGGTGGCTTTCATTGTACGAGGAGAAGTGTTCGTGACTTCTGTGGAATATGGTACTACCAAACAGATTACGCACACACCTGAAGCAGAAGAAGGTCTTTCTTTCGGGGCAGACAATCGTACACTGGTATATGCCAGCGAACGCGATGGAAACTGGCAGCTTTATAAGGCGGAAATTGAACGGAAAGAAGATTTGAATTTCCCGAATGCGACATTGATAAAAGAAGAAGTGCTGTTGCCTTCCAAGACTGTGGAACGGATGTATCCTAAGTTCTCACCCGATGGCAAGGAAGTGGCTTTCATTGAAGACCGTATCCGTCTGAAAGTATTAAATCTGGAAACGAATAAGGTACGTCAGATTACTGATGGAAGTACTTGGTACAGCTTGAGTGGAGGGTTTAATTATGCCTGGTCGCCCGACGGTAAATGGTTTACGTTGGAGTTTATCGGAAACAAGCATGATCCTTATACGGACATTGCCTTGGTCAGTGCAGACGGAAAGGGAGAGTTAGTTAACCTGACGAACAGTGGTTATACAAGTAGCTCTCCGAAGTGGACAATGGACGGTAATGCCATTTTGTTTACTACAGAGCGTTACGGTATGAGAAATCACGCTTCATGGGGTTCACTGGACGATGTGATGATGGTATTTGTCAATCAGGATACCTACGATAAATTCCGTATGAGCAAGGAGGATTATGAACTCCAGAAGGAACTGGAAAAAGAACAGGAAAAAGCTGCGGACAAGAAAGACGGAAAGAAAAAAGAAGATAAAAAAGAGGATAAGGACAAGAAAGAAGAAGCCGACAAGGTGAAAGATATTGTGGTGGAACTGGAGGGTATTCAGGACCGCATCGTACGTCTGACTCCGAATTCATCAAGCATTGCTTCGGCTATTCTTTCAAAGGATGGAGAAAGTTTGTATTACCTGTCGGCTTTTGAGCGTGGATTTGATATGTGGAAGATGGATTTGCGCAAACGGGAAACCAAATTGTTACACAAGATGGGTTCCGGATGGGCCGATATGGAAATGGATAAGGAAGGAAAAAATCTTTTCGTATTAGGTTCAGGCTCCATGCAGAAAATGGATTTGGGCGGTGAGAAGTTGAAACCGATTTCTTATCGTGCAGAAATGAAGATGGATTTGGCTGCCGAACGTGCTTATATGTATGATAATATGTGCCGTGAGGAACAGAAACGTTTTTATGAGGTAAATATGCACGGGGTAGACTGGAAGGCTATGACCGCTAATTATCGTCGTTTCTTGCCGCATATCAATAATAAGTATGACTACGCGGAAATGTTGAGTGAGTTGCTGGGCGAACTGAACGTATCGCATACAGGTGGCCGTTATCGCCCGGGAGTGAAAGAGGCAACTGCCAGCTTGGGATTGCTTTATGACTGGAATTACACCGGAAAAGGCATGAAAGTGGACGAAGTGGTGGAAAAAGGTCCGTTCGACCGGAAAACTACACGGGTAAAACCGGGTGTGGTGATTGAAAAGATTGACGGTCAGCCGGTAGATGCTGATTTCTCTGCTTTGCTGAACGGAAAGGCAGGCAAGAAGATATTGGTTTCATGCTACGATGTACAATCAAAAGAACGCTGGGATGAGGTGGTGAAGCCTATTAGCGGTGGAACGTTGAGCAGTCTGCTGTATGAACGTTGGGTAAAGCAGCGTGCAGCAGATGTGGATAAATGGTCAAACGGCCGTTTAGGCTATGTACATATCGAATCAATGGACGACGGCAGCTTCCGTACGGTATATTCCGATATTTTGGGTAAATACAACAACCGCGAAGGTATTGTGATTGATACCCGTTTCAACGGAGGAGGACGTTTGCATGAAGATATTGAAGTGCTGTTCAGTGGGCAGAAGTATCTGACACAGGTGATTCGTGGTCGTGAAGCATGCGACATGCCGAGCCGTCGCTGGAACAAGCCTTCTATCATGGTACAGTGCGAAGCCAACTATTCCAATGCACACGGCACACCGTGGGTGTACAAACATCGCCAGATGGGTAAGCTGGTAGGTGCTCCGGTACCTGGAACCATGACCAGTGTAAACTGGGTACAGATGCAGGATCCGGATTTGATTTACGGTATTCCTGTGATTGGTTATCGTCTGCCAGACGGAAGCTACCTGGAAAACAAAGAGCTGGAGCCGGATGTATATGTATTGAATGCGCCTGAAACAGTGGTGAAAGGAGAGGATACACAGTTGAAGGCTGCGGTAGATGAACTGCTTAAAGAGCTGGATGCAAAGAAATAAGTACTGAAATATCCGGAAGGATTGCCTTCCGGACATACTCTAAAGTACCGGTTAATTCACAAGGAGTCAGCCGGTATTTTTTTATCCCTGGCTTTATTTCCCGAGGTGATTTTCATCTCCTGCCAGTACTTCTTTGGCAGTACTCCAGTACTTCCTTGAAAGTACTAAAGTACTGCTTAGGGAGTACTGCAGTACTGGCCTGAAAGTACTGGTAACTTGTTCCTTGCTGTTTGATAAAGAATTATGGAGGAACTGTAAGATAAGAAAGGCTGCCCCAAATTGAATTGAGACAGCCTTCCGGTATTTTTTTCTGAAAGAATTTATTTGGCAATTACCAGATAATAGTTTTTCTTTCCGCGCTGTACGAGCAGGTATTTTTCATCCAGCAAGTCAGCAGTAGTAATTTCCTGATCAAATGCAGCCAGTTTTTCTTTGTTTAAAGAAACGCCGCCGCCCTGAACCAGCTTACGCATCTCACCTTTTGACGGGAAGATAGCAGCCTTTTCAGTAAATAAGTCTACAGCCTTGATACCGGCTTCAATATCCGATTTGGCTACTTCAAACTGAGGAACGCCTTCGAATACAGAAAGCAGGGTATCTTCATCCAGTTTCTTCAATGCTTCAGAAGTAGCGTTGCCAAACAGGATGCCGGAAGCTTCTACAGCAGCGTTGTAGTCAGCTTCAGAGTGAACCATGATAGTTACTTCCTTAGCCAGACGTTTCTGGAGTACACGCAAGTGAGGAGCCTGTTCGTGTTCTGCAATCAGGCCTTCTATTTCTTCTTTGCTCAGTGAAGTGAATATCTTGATATAACGCTTAGCGTCTTCGTCGCTTACATTCAGCCAGAATTGATAGAACTTGTAAGGAGAGGTATATCGTGCGTCCAGCCAGATATTTCCTGATTCTGTTTTACCAAATTTACCACCGTCGGCCTTTGTAATCAGCGGACAAGTCAAGGCAAATACTTCACCTCCGTTGGTACGGCGGATTAATTCTGCTCCCGTGGTGATGTTTCCCCACTGGTCAGAACCACCCAGCTGAAGCTTACAGTTTTTGGTTTCATACAGATGCAGGAAATCGTATCCTTGTAACAGCTGATAAGTAAATTCAGTGAATGAAAGACCGTCGCGTGCTTCTCCGTTCAGACGTTTCTGAACTGATTCCTTTGCCATCATGTAGTTCACGGTGATGTGTTTTCCTACGGTGCGGGCAAAATCCAGGAAAGAGAAGTCTTTCATCCAGTCGTAGTTGTTTACCAGTTCTGCACGGTTAGGGGCATCCGATTCGAAATCGAGGAATTTGCCCAACTGCTTCTTGATACACTCCTGATTGTGGCGCAGTGTTTCCTCATCCAGCAAGTTACGTTCCTGTGACTTACCTGAAGGGTCTCCAATCATACCGGTTGCACCTCCTACCAGAGCCAGCGGTTTGTGGCCGCAACGCTGGAAATGACGCAACATCATCACGCCACACAAGTGGCCGATATGCAACGAGTCAGCTGTAGGGTCAATACCCAGGTAAGCTGTCACCATTTCCTTCTCCAGCAATTCTTCTGTGCCCGGCATCATGGTATGTACCATTCCACGCCATCTTAGTTCATCTACAAAATTCATCGAATGAAATTCTTAGTTTAACATATTTATTTAATAATACAGAAGCAAAAGTACGACACTTTATCTGAATAACCAATTTTTAGCGATTAAAAAAGAGACGGTTAGCATTTTCTTTGATATTTTCAATCAAGCTGTCAAAAGAGGTTCCGCGTAGTGAAGCTACTTGCCGGTAGAAGTCTGGAAAGTCTGTGTCTGCTTCGTCACTCTCTAATAAAAATCTGTCTGCAGGGACGATAGATAAGGCTTTTTCCTGGTATTTTTTTCCGAAAGAGAGATAAAATCCGTGTCGTATCAGGTCGGTGGCAAGTTCTTTTTTACCTCGGAAACCATGGATAATCCAGGCTTGTGCGGGGTGATATTCCTTGTGTAGGGCAAGCAGTTCTTCAGTGGCTTTTACGGAATGTATCACTAAGGGGAGATGATAGGTTTCTGATATCTCTATTACTTTCTTGAAGGCCTGTATTTGTAAGTCGAAAGGGGTATCGCATACTTTGTCCAGTCCGGTTTCTCCCAGTGCGACTACTCGCGAATCACTTTGGATAGTCTGTACCAGCCAATCTATTTGTGGCTGAATGTTTTCTTCCGTGAGATACCACGGGTGCAGGCTGGCGGAGATAAATGTAGCTTGCAGGTAAGAGGAAGCCGTTTTCTCGTCCATGCGGCAGCTTACGATGGCAGTGATCTGCGGCTGAGGCAAATGATGTGTGTGTGCATCGAAAAAGGGAGTGTCAATCATGTGAAAACAGGCTTTTTAAGGAACTGGGTCATATCCCGAACCTCCCCAGGGGTGGCAACGAAGAATGCGTCGTATGGCCAGGTAAAGTCCTTTGAAAGGTCCATGCTTTTGTATCGCTTCTATGGCATATTGAGAACAAGTCGGAGTAAAGCGACAGGAGGGAGGTGTAAAAGGTGAAATGCAGTTCCGGTAAAAATAAATGGGGAGCAGGAGCAGGAAAGATATGAACTTTTTCATGCCAGACGTTCAGCGGTAAGTTGCAACAATTTAACCACCTTAGCTTCCACATCGGCCGATTCATGCAGTTCATTGTCGAGCCAGATAAAGGCGACGGCAATTTTCTGTCCTGAACTTTTTAAAGCATCGAGCAGGATGTGTTTGTTTTTACGGTAGGCCTCACGTACTTGACGTTTTACACGATTGCGTTTGACTGCCCGCTTGAATCTTTTTTTGGGTACGCTAATCAGGATAGTGGCTGCAGGTAGATTCTCTCCCTCTACCGGCATGTATACGATACGCAACGGAAAAGCAGGTAGTGATTTGCTGCCTCCTGTAAACAGTCTTTCAATCAGAATCCGGCTGTTCAGTCGTTCTACTTTCGGTAGGGTTAATTTTAGAGAATCGGTCATAGAGGGGGATATAATGAAACAAAGCGAAGTAATGAGAAAATGGATTGCTTCGCTTTGTTTGTCAGAATTATTTTTTATTTGTTGTGTTCGCGGATAAACATATCCAACGCTGCTGGCATGGAAGGAGCTACACTTGAAGGAGCTTCCAAATCAAGACGCAGACCTGCATCTTTTACGGCCTTAGCTGTAGTCGGTCCGAAGCTTCCGATAGCAATGTCTTTCTGTTCGAAATTCGGGAAGTTCTTCATCAATGACTGAATACCTGCCGGGCTGAAGAATATCAGCATGTCATAGTTGAATTCTTCTTCTGGAGTGAAATCGTTGCTGACAGTACGATACATTACAGCTTCCGTGTGCTGAATGTGGTTTTTGTCGAGCAAGTCTTTTACTTCGTCATTGTGTACATCTGACATCGGGATAAAGTATTTTTCCGTATTATGCTTGATAATTTGCGGAAGCAGGTCAGCAAACTTTCCGGTAGCTCCGAAGAATACTTTACGCTTGCGGTATTGAACGTATTTTTGAATATATAGAGCGATGGTTTCCGAAGTACAGAAGTATTTCATTGTTTCCGGAATTGTTACACGCAACTCTGCACACAGGCTAAAGAAGTGATCGATAGCATGGCGTGAAGTAAACACAACGGCTGTATGATCTAAGATAGAAACCTTTTGCTGTCTGAATTCTTTAGCTGACAAACTTTCTACTTTAATAAACGGGCGAAAATCTATCTTCACTCCGTACTTCTCAGCAATGTCAAAATAGGGAGACTTTTCTGTCGTCGGTTTTGGCTGAGAAACGAGGACTTTCTTTATTTTCAACGTTACTAAAATTTTAAAATCAAAATGTTATTTATATATATCAATCCTTTCCAGAGGAAAAGTAAGGGTATGATTTCGAGGGTGCAAAAGTACAGAATTAAATGTAAAATGCCATGGAAATGATTAAAAAAGTTCCTAATACACTTATAAAATAACAATATTTTGAAACTGACTACTGCAATGAATACGAAGGTTTTAGAAAAATTAAAGTCTAAGTTGAAATAGACAATAAGCAAGGATAGAGGAAATAAAACAAATGCGGCTCCAGAAAGCAAATCAAAATAGGCCGAAATCCAGGTGCTGTTTTTTTCTTTATCAAAAAAAATCCAGTTAACAAATTGATATAAAGCAGTTTTCCCTACAACGGTGAGTAAAATGCAGAAAATGTAGACAAACAGAATGGCATAGTGTGAAACTGTTTGAAATAGAAACGGTTCGGTCTTAGAGAAGAAATCATAGACAAATAACCCAGTAGATATGCAACTTATACCGCCTAAAGTGAGGGTGTAGCGAATGTTAAATCCGGAACTCTCATCAAAGAGTCCAGCTCGTTCTTTATGTCGGAAAAAGCTTTTGATGTGTTGATACAGGTATTTTTGTCCGTTTTTTAAGGAATAAGTGACCAAAAAGAAGCAAAGAAACACAATACCTGTAATTGCAAAGTCATTACGTAACTGATAAGGGACAGGTTCTCCTGCCATACCGTTTGTACACGGTGTTTCCTTACAATGCTGCAGTGCACTGTCTATTTGCTCTACGTGCTGGTTGTAGAGTTCTTGAATCTGTGAGAAACCGGTATGGCAGAACTTGTTCATATTGCGGCAAATTTACGAATTTCTTTGCTCCAGTGAGGGGTGGTATATAATAAATTTACAGCTTCTTCGGGAGTTTGTGCTACGTGCCAGATGTTTCCATGTTCCTTTCGCATGAAGTTTTGGGAAATAGCTTGTTGAAGCATCTCCAGCAGCAGGTTATAAAATCCGTTGGTATTCAGTATGACGATGGGTTTCAGGTATAGTCCGAGTTGTTTCCAGGTAATGATTTCGAGCAATTCTTCCAATGTACCGCATCCTCCGGGCAGGGCAATCACTCCATCGGACAAATCGGCCATAAGTTGTTTGCGTTCGTGCATGCTTTCCGTTTCTATTAGCCGGGTCAGTCCTTTATGATGCCAGCCTTGCTCCACCATAAACCGGGGAATGACACCGGTTACGGTTCCTCCGGCAGCAAGAGTCGCGTCGCTGATGCGGCACATCAGTCCCAGGCATCCGGCTCCGTTGATAAGGTTGATGTGCTTTTGTGCAAGAATTTTTCCAAGTTCTTCGGCTGCTTCGAAATAGATAGAATCAATTTTAGTGCTGGAAGCACTGTATACGCATATATTCTTGATATCGTTCATGGTCTTTTTAGTTTTTGCAAAGATAGGTAAAGGTGAGTGCATAGCCAAACCGTTGTGCCAGCAAAAAGGGCTTGACCATCTTCTGATGTATCAAGCCCTCTGTATGGTTAGTGGAAGATCTCAGCTTATTTCAGTCCGAAAGCTTCTTTCACTTTGTCTACATAATCCAGTTTCTCCCAAGTGAAGAGTTCCACTTCTACGTCTTTGTTGCCTTCGTAAACCGATTCGAAATGCTTGGTAACGATTTGCGGTTCACGGCCCATGTGTCCGTAAGCAGCAGTTTCGCTATAAATCGGGTTGCGCAGCTTCAAGCGTTCTTCGATGGCACGCGGACGCATATCGAAGATTTCATCTACTTTCTTAGCGATTTCTCCGTCGGTCAGAGCTACATTGCTACGTCCGTAAGTATTTACGTAGATATTGATCGGACGTGCTACTCCGATGGCGTATGAAACCTGTACCAATACTTCGTCTGCTACTCCGGCAGCTACCAGGTTCTTGGCAATGTGGCGTGCAGCGTATGCAGCACTACGGTCTACCTTGCTGGGGTCTTTTCCTGAGAAAGCACCTCCTCCGTGAGCTCCGGCACCACCGTAAGTGTCTACAATAATCTTACGGCCAGTCAGTCCGGTATCACCGTGAGGACCACCAATCACGAACTTACCTGTCGGGTTTACGTGGTATTTAATCTGGTCGTTGAATAAAGCCAGTACCTGCGGGTTGTGGATTTCGGCAATGACACGCGGCATCAGGATTTCAATTACGTCCTTGCGAATCTGTGCCAGCATTTCCTCGTCAGCCTTCAATTGAGCTTCTTTTGAGTCATTTTCTGGCTGGATAAATTCATCGTGCTGGGTAGATACTACGATGGTATCAATACGTACCGGACGACGGTTGTCATCGTATTCGATAGTTACCTGGCTCTTAGAGTCCGGACGAAGGTAAGTCATCACCTTTCCTTCACGACGGATGTCGGCCAATACCATCAGCAGTTTGTGTGCCAGGTCGAGCGACAGCGGCATGTAGTTTTCAGTTTCGTTGGTAGCATAACCGAACATCATACCTTGGTCGCCTGCTCCCTGATTCATCGGGTCTTCGCGTTCTACTCCACGGTTGATGTCAGGACTCTGTTCGTGAATGGCAGAGAATACACCGCATGAATTACCTTCGAACATGTATTCACTCTTGGTATAGCCTATCTTATTAATTACTTCGCGTGCTACGCGCTGCAAATCAATATATGCTTTGGTTTTCACTTCTCCTGCCAGTACCACCTGTCCGGTAGTTACCAGAGTTTCGCAAGCTACTTTTGAACTGGGGTCGTAAGCCAACAGTTTGTCAAGCACAGCGTCCGAAATTTGATCGGCCACTTTGTCGGGGTGTCCTTCAGACACCGATTCGGATGTGAATAAGTATCCCATTGTTGTGGTAAATTAAAATTGTTAATGGTTTGTTTTTATCCGTGTACGGACAGAGTAGAGAAGTAATCTTCGGGGAAATAACAATGTGTTTTAGCATTTTTTTCCGTGGTTGCAAGCTACTCAAATCTTTCCACTTTTTATTTTCGCTGCAAAGATAGTGATATAAATTGGAATAATTACAATTTCAGTTTCTTTTTAACATAGCTTTATGCTCCTGCCTGTCGGTAAATCATTCCAGATATAATTCTGACAATGTTTTTTGAAGGGTGGGGTGGATTGCATTTCCTGCAATTTCGATTAACGGTTTCATTACAAAATCTCTTTCCGTCATCAATGGATGAGGAACCGTAAGCTCAGGTGTCTGGAGTACGAGATTGTCGTATAAAAGAATATCAATATCAATGAGCCGGTCGCTGTAGCTGCCGTTGACTGATTTCTTTGTCCTGCCGAGTTCTTTCTCTATTTCCTGCGTGATATGAAGCACTTCGATAGGGGAGAGATTGGTTTCCAGTCCGATTGCTGCATTCAGAAAGCTGTGGTCTGATTTAAATCCCCAAGGGGCTGTTTCATAAAAAGAGGATAGGGAAACTTGCTTCCCTATCCTTTCCTGTAGTTTATAGATGGCGGTACGTAAATTAGCTTCTTTATCGCCAAGGTTTGTACCTAATCCCAGATAAATTGTTGCCATAGAATGATGGTTTATTTATCCAGAATCAGCATGGCATCACCGTATGTTCCAAAACGGTAGTCTTCTTTCAGTGCGATGTTGTAAGCATCCATGATCAGTTCATATCCTCCGTAAGCACATACAAGCATCAGCATGGTAGAAAGCGGCATGTGGAAATTGCTTACCATGGCATTGGCTACTGAGAAGTCGTAAGGAGGGAAAATAAACTTGTTGGTCCATCCTTCGAACTCTTTCAAATGGCCGTCTGTACCCACAGCTGTTTCAATGGCACGCATCACAGTAGTACCGATAGCGCATACTTTGTTGCCTCTGTCTTTGGCTTCGTTGACGATGCGGCAGGCTTCCGCGTTGACGAACATCTGTTCTGAATCCATTTTATGCTTGGTTAAATCTTCCACATCGATGTCGCGGAAGTTACCCAATCCGGCATGCATGGTGATGAAAGAGAAGTCGATGCCTTTGATTTCCATACGTTTCATAAGCTCACGGCTGAAGTGAAGACCGGCTGCCGGTACGGTAACGGCTCCTTCATTTTTGGCGTAGATAGTCTGGAAACGTTCTTCGTCTTCCGGTTCTGCCGGACGATGGATGAAAGGAGGCAATGGAGGTTCTCCCAAGGCATACAAAGCCTTCTTGAATTCATCATGAGGACCGTCGTACAAAAAGCGGAGTGTACGTCCGCGAGAAGTCGTATTGTCAATTACTTCGGCCACCATCGAGTCATCGTCGCCGAAGTACAACTTGTTACCGATACGGATTTTACGGGCGGGATCTACCAGCACATCCCACAAGCGCAGTTCTTCGTTCAACTCACGGAGCAGGAATACTTCAATGCGGGCACCTGTTTTTTCCTTGTTACCATACAAACGAGCAGGAAAGACTTTGGTATCGTTAAAGATAAACACGTCTTTGTCGTCGAAATAGTTCAGTATATCCTTGAAATTGACATGTTCAATTTCTCCGGTTGACTTGTGAATTACCATCAGGCGGGATTCATCTCTGTATTTAGCCGGATAAAGAGCGATTTTTTCTTCCGGCAACTTGAATTTGAATTGTGACAGTTTCATCTTCTTCCTTTCTTTCCTTAATCGTTTATAACTTCTATTTCTTGCTGGTCGAGCCAGGCTTCAAAATCTTCCACTTTCATGCAGTCTTCCAACTTTACTTCTCCTACCCGTGTACGTATCAGACCGGTCAGGTGGGCACCGCTTTGCAGTGCTTGGCCAATGTCTCTGGCCAATGCCCGTATGTAAGTACCCTTGCTACAGACTACCCGTATCTTAATTTCCGGCAGGTTGCATTCCAGCAGCTCGATTTCATCAATGACCAGAACTTTGGGTTTCAGTTCTACTTCATCTCCTTTTCTAGCCAGGTCGTATGCACGCTTCCCGTCTATCTTGCATGCGGAAAATGCCGGTGGTACCTGTTCAATGGTGCCGACAAACTTTTTCAATGTTTCCTCGACCATTTCTTTGGTGATGTGGTCGGTAGGGTAAGTCGCATCAACCTCCTTTTCCAGGTCGAATGAGGGAGTGGTTGCTCCCAGCTGGAGAGTGGCAATGTACTCTTTTGTATGATACTGGAACTCCTCAATACGCTTTGTGGCCTTTCCGGTACAGATAATCATCACTCCGGTGGCCAGTGGATCGAGCGTTCCGGCATGTCCTACTTTTATTTTCTTTACTCCTAATTTGCGACTGATGTGGTATCTTATCTTATTGACCACGGCAAAAGAGGTCCATCGCAGTGGCTTGTCAAAATATAATACTTCTCCTTCTTTGAAATTCATTCTTTGGTTGTAAATTGTTGTTGAGGCTGCTTATCCCAGCAGACTGCACGCAATTGTAATTACTCCGGCAATGGCGCAATATACGCCGAACCATATCAATTTTCCTTTCTTTACAATGTTAATCATCCATTTGCAAGCTACGCAACCTGAAATAAAAGCAGCCAGAAAACCAATAATGAGTGCTCCCATACTGATTTCTGCATTGGCGGCTGAAGCATTTTTTACGATTTCCATTCCGGAAAGTAGTGCTTCCCCTAAAATAGGAGGAATAACCATCAGAAAGGAGAATTGTGCCAGTGTTTCCTTTTTGTTTCCCAAAATCAGTCCGGTAGCGATGGTACTTCCTGAGCGTGACAATCCTGGCATGACTGCACAGGCCTGAGCCAGTCCGATGATGAATGCATCACGCAGGCTGATTTTTTCTTTCTGCCGAGGTCTGGCGTAATAAGAAAAAGCCAGCAACACGGCAGTCAGTAACAACATGCATCCTACGATCAGCAAACCGGAGCCGAAAATTTCTTCTACGTAATCTTTAAAGAATATTCCGACAATGCCGATAGGAATCATTGACACAAGAATGTTGATGACATATTTGGTCTCGTCATTCATTTTCCATTTAAACAATCCCCGGAAAATCCAGTCAATTTCTTTCCACAAGATAACCAGTGTACTCAGTACGGTAGCAATGTGAACCACTACAGTGAAAGTCAGATTTTCTTCACCTTGAATGCCGAACAAAGCCGATCCGATGGCAAGGTGTCCACTACTACTTACGGGGAGGTATTCTGTCAGTCCCTGCAGAATTCCTAAAATTAAGGCTTCAAACCAACTCATTGCATTTATTCTTTAGTAATTGTTTCTTCTTTGTCTTTAGGTTTTCTCAGAATGCCATAAATCATGAAAATAAATCCCAAAAAGCAAACAACGGGAGCTACTTTGATGCGGCGTACACTGAAAATATCTGGTTCAAAAGCTGTTTCAGTGGAGCCTGGTCCGCTCATTAACAGGAATCCGATGATAATGACTATCATACCTATGGCAAGCAGTATGAAGTTTGTTTTATCAAAAGCAAAACTTTTTTTGTCCATAATGAATTTTGTCTATTTAGTTTGAACATTAAAGGCGATATAAATCTCCGGCTTTCATCTTCAAATATTTGTTGATGGAGATGTAGGCACATAAGGTGGCGATGAGGATACCCGAGATAAAGACAGCTCCCATTACGCAAAGCATAATTTCCGGAGTAATAAGTTCCAGTAGCCCTGGTTCATAATTGACGAGCATGTAGGACATACTGATAAGCAGGGCATTGGCCATAGCCGCCGCAAGAATGCCTATCCATACATTTCTGACAATGAACGGTCGCCGGATGAATGACCAGCTTGCACCTACCAGTTTCATGGTGTGAATCAGAAAACGTTTGGAGTAAATGGTCAGTCGTATGGTATTGTTGATCAATGCAAATGAAATAAGGGTGAGCAAAGCAGCTAGCCCTAACAGGAACATGCTGATCTTACGTATGTTCTGGTTGATGGTGTCAATCAGGTCCTGCGGATAATTTACTTCAATGACTTTTTTATTGTCCAGCAGTTTTTCCTGAATCCAGCTCAGACTGTCAGAATTGGCATATGCTGCATTGAGCTTGATTTCGATGGAAGCCGTAAATGGATTATAGCCTAAGAATTCAGCCGGATCTGTTCCCATGGCTTCTGTCTGTTCTTTCAGAGCCTGTGCTTTTGATATGTAGGTGGCCTGCTTCACAAAAGGCTCTTCTTCCAGCTGCTTTTGGAAGCGGATGGCTTCTGCTTCTTTCATGTCGTCGTTGAGGAGAACGGAAAAGTTGATATTCTCACGTACGTATACAGAAAGATTATTGGCGGTCATAACAAAAAAGACCACCATACCCAACAACAGCAGTACCAGCATTGTACTGATGCAGGAGGTAATGAATTGCATATCGAAAAGACTGCCCGACTTCTGACTCATAATTTCTTATTTTTTTCTGAATACATAAATCATGGAACTGCTTCGGTCTTTCTTAGCCAGTGAAACAATCCATGCTTCCGTTCCGGCAATCAGGCCTTTTAGGAACGGGAAAGCACTTTTCCGGTACTTCTCGCTCAGCATAGATACGTAAAACGCATCAAAAGGCATCGGATGTCGCTCGCAGAGAATAAAGTCGTGTTTGGCTCCAAACTGCTGCATAACGGAAGGGCTGAAATGCCACAAATGTCGGGGAACATCGTAGGCACCCCACATTTCTTTGTACTTCTCTGCATCGAATGAAGTGGGGTTGGGCACGGCTATAATGAGTATACCCTGATCTTTCAGAATACGCTTCAGTGTTTCCCAGGTCTCATTTAAATGTTCCAGATGCTCCATGACATGCCACAATGTAATTACATCGAACGATTTGTCGGCGAATTCATTGAGGGCTTCCGGAGCTGCCACATCCAGTTCAAAGTGCTCTTTGGCAAACTGGCGGGCTTGAGGGCTTTTTTCGATGGCAGAAACGTGCCATCCTCTTTCCTGCATGAAATGCGGAAAATAGCCTGTGCCTGTACCGATGTCCAGCAGGCTGCCCTGGTTTAATCTGGAATTATGCTTGACAAGGCGTGCTTTACGGGCAAGCATAACACGGCGCACCCAGTGATATACACGGTTCATTAACCCTTTGTGTGTATCGCTGTGTGAAATATAATCTGGAGTTTCGTAGTAGCGTCCTATTTCTGCTTCAACCGGAACAGGATGAGTGAACTGGAAACCGCAGTCTTTGCAACGACAAATCTGAAAAGACTCACCGGAAGCATAGTGGTCTGTACATGTCATTACCTCTTCAAAGTGGTTTCCTCCACAAAGTGGACATTTATCTATTTTCAGTATATTCACTTTATTCCCTAATTTGCTGCAAAATAACAAATAAAAAGCCTATGCCATGATTTTCTTTAAAAGTTTTTAAGAGTAATAGGATGCTTTATGTATGTTTTTTGTAACTTAGCCCCGAATAATGAATATTTGCCAATAGATTATGGAGAAAAAGAGATTGACACGGTCAAACAATCGTATGATAGGTGGGGTCTGTGCTGGAATAGCCGATTATTTTGGATGGGATATTACTTTAGTACGTATTATTTATGTGCTGGTCACATTTTTTACGGCTTTTTCTGGTGGATTGGTTTATCTGATTCTCTGGCTGGTAATGCCGGAGGCCGGAAGAGAAAGTAATTAAAAAACAGACTTGTATAAAGCAGTATACGTGCTGTAATTGTTTAGGTTTTCCTCGCGCGAACCGTATGTTTTGCGGAGCGGAAACCTATGTTTTTCATGCCGGAAACGTAAGTTTCCGCCTTGTGAAATGTAAAAAACCTGCAAGCATCTTGAAAAAAATGCTTGCAGGTTTTTATTGAGATTTCTCCAAACTATTTCAGTAAGAATTATTCAGTTACTTCTATGCCTTTCAGAGTAGCAGAACTGGACTCTGTAATTTTTACCTTTACAAAGTCGCCGATGCGATGGCTGCCACGGTCAAAGACTACTACTTTATTTTGTTCCGTACGACCGAACAACTGTTCTTTAGAGCGCTTGGATACACCTTCTACCAATACTTCGAAAGTTTTTCCTACATCTTTGGCATTGCTTTCAGCAGAAAGCTGGTTCTGCAGTTCAATCATTTCATTCAGTCGGCGGATTTTGATTTCTTCGGGCACGTCATCCGGAAGATGTTTGGAAGCGTATGTACCCGGACGTTCAGAATATTTGAACATGAAAGCCGAGTCGTAAGCACATTCGCACATCAGCGACAAAGACATCTGGTGGTCTTCTTCTGTTTCAGAATGGAAGCCCGAGAAAATATCGGTACTGAGTCCGCAGTCGGGGATAATTCTCCGGATAGCAGCCACTCTTTCCAGGTACCATTCACGGGTATATTTACGGTTCATCAGTTTCAGGATGCGTGAACTTCCGCTCTGTACGGGCAAGTGGATGTGCTTGCATACATTGGGCACTTCTGCGATGACATGAAGCGTTTCGTCACTCATGTCTTTGGGGTGTGAAGTGGTGAAACGTACGCGCATGTCGGGCACCGCTTCGGCCACGATACGGAGCAGCATAGGGAAGGTTACTGTCTGGCCGTCTTTTTCAAAACGGTATGAGTTGACGTTCTGTCCCAACAAGGTTACTTCCTTATAGCCTTTTCGTTGCAGGTCGCGTACTTCGTTCAGGATACTTTCTACGTCACGGCTGCGTTCCCGTCCGCGTGTGTAAGGCACAATACAGTAATGGCAGAAATTGTTGCATCCTCGCATGATGGAAACAAAGCCTGAAATATGGTTTCCGCAAATGCGTGAAGGTATCACGTCGCGGTACGTTTCCGTAGTAGAAAGTTCCACATTGATGGCTTTTTCGCCTGCTTCTACAGCTCCAATCAGGTCAGGGAGGGTCAGATAGGCATCCGGACCAGCTACCAGGTCTACATGATGCTTTTCTATCAGCTCATTTTTCACTCTCTCGGCCATGCATCCCAGTACGCCCACAATCAGGTTTTTCCGCTTTTTGCGCAAAGAATGGAAAAATTCCAGTCGGTTCAGGATTTTCTGTTCCGCATTGTCGCGGATAGAGCAGGTGTTCATGAATACGGCATCGGCTTCCTCCAGTGTGTCGCAAGGAGAATATCCAGCCATTTGCATGATAGATGCAATTACTTCACTGTCTGCCACATTCATCTGGCATCCGTAGGTCTCGATAAACAATTTCTTGTTTTCGTGTTCAGTTGCAGATTTAAAGTCTGCTCCTGTAGCTTCTTTTGTCATAAGGTTTTCTATATTAAAAATTTGCTTGCAAAGATATCTGTTTCTTGGTTAACTTCCATAAAAAGGGTGGGAGATATAGATTTTATTCGTATCTTTGAAGAAAACCTTAACACTTAATATTTATGGATATAATTCAAGTTCTTGTTTTTTTAGGTATAATTGGCTGGGGACTTTTTCAGGTCAGGACTCAAAAACAGAAGAAGCCGAAGCGTGCAAAGACCGTAAGACAGGCACCTCCGGCAGCATCTTTTTCTGTAGAAGAGGAGATTCCTGAAGAAGTGATACCAGCTCCTGTACCCGAAGCAAGGAAGAAACGGAGATACACTTCTGTCAAACCTTCCACTCCGAAAGAACAAGCATTGAATGTACCGAAAAAAGAGGAGCAGAAGCCTGAAATAGCTTTTCGTAATGCAGCAGATGCACGTAGGGCTTTTATCTATTCTGAAATTTTTCGTCGTAAATATGACTGATTGACTAACTTTTTTAATACTAACATAAAAAACACTTGATACTATGAGCTTTAACTTTATTACGGCAGCCGAAGCTGCCAGCTATATTAAGGATGGAGACATTGTTGGACTGAGTGGCTTCACCCCTGCCGGAAGTCCGAAAGCTGTGACTGCAGAGTTAGCGAAAATAGCAGAAGAAAAGCATGCAAGGGGAGAAGCTTTTCAGATAGGTGTGATAACGGGAGCTTCTACGGGAGATTCTTGTGACGGGATGTTGACGCGTGCGCACGCCATTAAGTTCCGTGCTCCTTATACCACTAATACAGATTTCCGCAAGGCTGTGAATAACGGCGAAATCAATTATACAGACATTCACCTCTCACAAGTGGCTCAACGTTTGCGTTCTGGCTTTTTGGGGCATGTGAATGTAGCCATCATAGAAGCTTGTGAAATTACGGAAGACGGACGTATTTACCTGACTGCCGGAGTAGGTATTACACCTACTATCGCTCGATTGGCTGATAAAATTATTGTGGAATTGAATGCGGCGCATAGTAAAAGCCTGATAGGCATGCACGATTTGTATGAAATGGAGCGTCCTCCTTATCGCCGTCCGATTCCTATCGTACGTCCTAGCGACCGTATTGGTCTTCCTTATGTTCAGGTCGATCCTTCCAAGATTGTGGGTGTGGTAGAAACGAATATACCGGATGAGGCACGTGGTTTCCATGAATCTGACCCAGTGACGGATAAAATCGGTCAGAATGTGGCTGAGTTTTTAGCTTCAGATATGCGTAAGGGAATTATTCCTTCTACATTCCTTCCTTTACAATCGGGAGTAGGAAATATTGCCAATGCCGTGTTGAGCGCATTGGGTAAGGATCCCAGCATTCCTCCTTTTGAGATGTACACTGAAGTGATTCAGAATTCCGTTATTAAACTGGTGAAAGAGGGTAGAATCAAGTTTGGTAGCACTTGCTCTTTGAGTGTGACGAATGATTGTTTGCAAGATATTTACGATAATATGGACTTTTTCCGCCATAAACTGGTGTTGCGTCCTTCTGAAATTTCCAACTGTCCGGAAGTGGTTCGTCGTATTGGTGTGATATCTATGAATACTGCCATTGAAGCAGATATTTATGGAAATGTCAATTCCACTCATATTTGTGGAACCAAGATGATGAATGGTATCGGAGGTTCCGGCGACTTTACCCGCAGTGCCTACATTTCTATTTTCTCTTGTCCGTCAACGGCCAAGGGAGGTTGTATCAGTTCTATTGTACCGATGGTTTCTCATTTGGACCACAGCGAGCATTCGGTAAATGTTATTATTACTGAACAGGGTATAGCCGATTTACGTGGAAGGAGTCCGATGGAACGTGCGGAAGCGGTGATTGAAAACTGTGCACATCCTGATTACAAGCAGCTACTTTGGGATTACTTGAAGATTTCTACGAAAGGACAAACCTGTCACAGCCTGTCTGCAGCGTTGGGTATGCATCAGGTGTTTATCAATAAAGGTGACATGCGTTTGACAGACTGGGCTGAATTCCAGAAATAAAAAAGAAATAGTATCTCATAAAAAATGCCCCGTACTGAATTGGCAGTGCGGGGCATTGATTTTATCTGTAAATGCTTATTTCAGATAGTCTTTCAGGTCGCAATTCTGGAGCGAACGGATACCTTCTACCACAGATTCTGCATTCAATACAGCACCTTCCTGAGTGTTGTGTACAGAGTCTGCATAGTAAGCGGCAGTCTTTTCTTTTCCTATGGCTTCAAATTTATTGGCAGTCAGGTCGTTCAAGTCAATAAAGCTTACACCTTCCTGTTCTGCTACTTCTTTTGACCATTTGCCGTAAGTCTTATCGCAGCGGTTCATGTGATTGTCGGTCCAGCGGTTACCCGGAGTGTGTGACATCACGATGACTTTTGCTCCTTTAGCTTTTGCCTGGCGAATATACATACGGATGTAGTGGCCGAAGCTGTATACTTTTTCCGTGCTTCCGTCTTTTTCCATGACTACTTTTTTAGAGTCATCTCCAGTGCCTAGCAGAGAAGCGCGTGCACGTCCGGTATTCATCGGGCCTCCGTCATTGTGTCCGAAATCAATCAATACATAATCACCCGGTTTGATGGCAGGAAGTACACGGTTCCAAAGGCCTTCCGTGAAATAAGTACGGCTGCTTCTTCCTCCCAATGCACAGTTTTCAATGCTGATGCGGGTTGTGTCAAAGTAATTTTGCAAGTAGCTTCCCCATCCCCATTTGTTATCTTCTCCGTTGCCTGCTCCACATTTTACGGTAGAGTCTCCAATCAGGAAAGCGACAGGACTCTTTTCGTTGATACGGCTTACTCCTGCTACAAATTCACGCGGATTTCCCGGCTCAGAATAGAAGAAGATAGGTTCTTTCGTCTGCTGTTCTGTAGGATAGAAATGTACGGCGCTGTCGTTCATACGCGGATGCTGGTGCTTCAGTAAATTGAGCATTTCGGCTCCGGCCCAGATGACAGGACCATACCCGTGGGCTGCATATACATTTACCGGGCGGTAGTAATAGAATGCCGGGTCATATCCCATACCAGTTCCTACGCAGGTCATTTCTACCTGTCCCTGGGCGTTGATGGCAGAAGATACGGCATGCCATCCCAGTTGCACTACCGGACCGTATGCCATGGCGTCAATCCATCCTTTGTTGATGGCATGTGCTATACAGTATACGTAGAGGGCAGTGGCAGAAGATTCCAGGTAAGAATCATTGCGGTCGAGCAACTGATGCCAGAAACCGTCTTTGCTTTGACAGGCAGCCAGTCCGCGAACGTGTGCCTGCAACAGGCTGATAATTTTATCGCGTCCGGGATAGTCGGCCGGAAGTACATCCAGCACTTCACACATAGTAAGAATAGCCCATCCGTTGGCACGTCCCCAGTGGAAAGCCGGATGATCTTTCATTCCTTCTACCCATCCATGACGGAACAAGCCTTTTTCCGGAACAAACATGCGCTCTGCAAACTGCAGTACCTGGCGTACGGCTTCCTGATAATATTTGTCATTGTGGTCGGATGCATAGCGTCCCATCAGAGCAACAGAGGGGATGCCCATGAACATGTCGTCCAACCACAATGTGTTGTGGTAAGGACGGTTACGGGCAAATGTTCCGTCGGCCAGACGATGCTCTTTGTACATGATGAAATGGAAGTAATTGTCAATCATGTCCTGCAATTTCAGGCTTTTGTCTTTCATCTGTGCCTTCATCATTGCCGCACATACTGCTCCTGCATCATCCAAGGCGTGAGGAGTCAGAATCTGAAGCATCTGTGCATCGGTTGTACCGTATTTTTCATATACTTTCTTAAAGTAAGGAGCTACTTCCGATAAGAATTTGAAGCGGTCGTATACATATTTTTTGTAGGCTTCGTCACCCGTAGCTTCTGCAGCAGCCAGCATGGCGGAATAAGTAACTCCCCATTCATAACTGGCCAGACGGAAAGCACCTCTTTCCAATTGTGCATTGGTATCCATGTTCGCATAGTCGGTAATGACTTTTCTGTTGCGTTTGTCAACCACTCTGGTCGGTGTGTTACTTTCCAGATATCTCAAGACACGGTCCATGTCTTTTTTGATGTCTTCTGCTGATACAATACCATACCCTACCTGATAATCAGGCTGCAAAAGATGAAGCGGAGTATTGGAGTCATTGATGACTTCCTTTTTCTTTTGTGCATGGGCACTAAGACCGGCAGAAAGAGCCGCCAGCAGTGCGAAGTTTAAGACGAGTTTATTCATATAACTAGTTTTAAATGTAAGCGTAATGGGTTATTTGAATGTATATCCTCTGAAAGTGCCTTTCAGTTCCGGTCCGATATAGAAACCAGGCTGGGTAGGCTGGTTGTAAGCCACGTTCTGTGTAGCAATACTGATTCTATATACAGGGTCTTCCAGGAAAGTTTGGAAGCGGTACTCAGTAGGAATTGTGGTTACGTACAAGCGGAGAGACTTGTTGTCCTCGGTACGAACCAGCACCTCTTCTCTCCAGTCACCGATAAGGTCGCCCTGAAGTGAGGGATTAGATTTGGTACCATTGTTAAATGCGCATCCTTCAAATGTAAAGATGGTATTGCAACATTTGTTTTTCCAGTCGTATTTGCTTACTTTCCCTTTGTCAAGCAGTTCACGGAGCAAGTCGCCATCCCACCATACTGCCATGTTGTAAGACAGTCCGGGAACTTTTTCTGCCACTACTTCTCCTTTGATGTTACGAATTCCTCCTGAGGCTAGTGACCACATTTCTACACCGGGACTTGTCGGGTCAATTTCGGCAGCCATACAACGTCCTACATCGGTCTTGTCGGGATATTGAAGCAATACTTTTCCGGTTTTTGCATCTCGGAATGAAGAACCGTCTTTCCGGTTTTCATGGCAGGCCCATACTTGCAGACTGGCTGAAGCCGGATCAAATTGAGTGAGGTGCATGGCATCTCCGTGTCCCATTCCTGTGGAATAAAGTCCTTTTCCATCGTGGTCGAATGTACAAGAGCCATATACGATTTCATCGCATCCGTCCTGATCAATATCTCCTACACGGAGGTTATGGTTGCCTTGTCCGGCATATTTCTCACATCCCGGGTTGTTGCTGTCGAATACCCAGCGGTTTTTCAGTTCTTTTCCGTTCCAGTCGAATGCAGCCAGTACGGTACGTGTATAATATCCACGGCACATGACTACGCTAGGATGAACTCCGTCCAGGTAAGCAATGCATGCCAGAAAACGGTCACTACGGTTGGCACGCTCGTCTCCCCAGCCTTTCAAATCGCCACGTAATGGAATATAGTCAATGGTTTGCATAGCTTCGCCTGTCAGTCCGTTGAAGACAGTCAGGTATTCATTTCCGGTCAATATACGTCCTTGGTTACGAAGAGGGTCTGTAGGTTTTCCTTTACCTCGAGGATCATTGGGAGGAAAATCTCCTCCTTTAGGCTGGTTGGGATTTCCTGGTTCACGATAGTCGGCCGTGGCATCTCCGATTGCTTTTCCTTTTCCATCTATGGTTCCGTCGGAAGTTTTCATCACGATTTCAGCTTTTCCGTCTCCATCCAGGTCATATACCATAAACTGGGTGTAGTGAGCACCGGCACGTATGTTCTTTCCCATATCAATGCGCCATAGTTTTTCTCCGGTCAGGCGATAGCAGTCGAAATATACGTTTCCTGTGTAACCATCGTGTGCATTGTCGTGTGCGTTTGATGGGTCCCATTTCAGGATAATTTCATAGTTTCCATCTCCATCTACATCTCCGATGGAGGCATCGTTGGGACTGTAGCTGTATTTTTCTCCGGTCGGTGTAACACCGTCTGCGGGTTTGTCCAGTGGAATGTCAATGTATCCTGAAGGAGCATTTCCCGGAAGGGTATAGCTTCCTTCATTTGAAGTCTCTTTCCCATTGATCACGGGTTTTACCATATAGACTGCTTTCTGGTTTCCTGCATAATTGTCTGTATAAAAAGTTCCTGTTCCAGCTGGAACTTGTGCAATCTTTTTTCCGTTCCGGTAAACATTGAATGCGGTTTCCATTGGGTCGGAAGAAAGGTATCTCCATGAAACTGCTACTTTTTGTGCATTCTCTCTGACGGCGACAACTCCTCTTCCGAGTTTTTCTCGCTGCAGTTTACTGAAATCATAATTCGTTTGTGCGGAGCTGAGCACTCCCAGGCTGCAGGCAGCCAATGTCATGAGCCATTTCCTTTGTGTCTTCATTTTATGTGATATTTGATTATTGATTTATTGTGATTGAAACGTCTTCTCCATTCTCCCGAATATCTGTAAAGCGGATGTTTTCTACATCTTTGGTTACGAATAAAGGACGTCCATCCGGTTTCTCATAATAGAAGTTGATATGATGAAACGAGATATTCTTAGCATGTGAAATGTAGAAGCCTTTTGCCGGGATAGTACCGAACATCCATGGTTCAGGATATACCTTTTCTTGTTCCGGAAGCTCTCTTTTTCCATCTTCTTTTGTATATCCTCCTTTATAATACAAGTGAATATGGTCGAAGGTAACATCTTCTATAATCCCATTAGGGATACCGCTGATAATGGAAGAATAACGGGAGTCTACATTGTATACATTGATGTGACTGATACGGATACGCTTCATACTTCCGGCTGGAGTTCCTTCGGGGCTTCGCATACGGGCTCCCAGGCGGAGAAAGATACCGGCATTGACAATGTGTCGCATGGTGATATGGCTGATTTCGATGTCTTCCAGATGCCCTCCGTCTACCGTTTCCAAAGCCAGTCCCCTGCAGTGTTCAAAAATACAGTTGGTTACGGTGATATTCTTAAATCCTCCACTAGATTCTGTACCCAGTTTGATACGTCCTGTACGGTAGCCATGGTCCGGTGCCTGAGGCTCATCCAGTTCCCAAGTACCGCTGAGCATAGTTCCGCGATCGTATCCGCTGACGTAACAGTCGGAGATTGTTACGTTTTCTGTATCTTTAAAGTAGCCTAACGCATAAGATGATTTTAGTACAATAGCATCATCCCATGGAGTATTGACGCTGCATCGGCTGATACGTACATTTTTGCAACAGTCGATGTCAAATCCGTCACGGTTGGTATCTACTTTCAGGTTATCGATGGTCAAGTTGTCTACTCCAGTAGCCAGTAGGGCAAAGTGACCACAACGAAACATAGACAGATCTTTCAGTGTAACATTCTTGCATTCTTTCAGACTGATGGCTTTATTGCCTACTCCGTCGCGTCGGCTTTCTTCGCGTGTCAATCCTTTTCCGTCAATCTTTCCTGGACCACTGATTGTAATATCTTCCAGGTTAATTCCCCAGATAAGGGAATTCTTCCAGTGACTGTGTCCGAAGTCTTGATAGCTGTTATGGGGATTGGATTCTGCTTTGTCATATCCCTTTTCGGCCGTAGGGAAAGCAGCCACAATTGTAGCACCTTGTTCCAGATACAAATGAATCTGGCTGGCAAGTCGGATAGAATAACAGGCATATTTTCCAGCAGGAACATATATTGTTCCCCCTCCTTCGCGGGCAGCTTGCACGATAGCCTGATTGATGGCTTCAGAATCAATGTGCTGTCCGTCGCCTACGGCTCCGAAATCTTTTACGTTATAAATTTTTGCTTGCAGTATGTTTGTACAGAGAAACAAAATCCACAAGCAAATGATGATTTTCTTATTCATGGTTGTTGCTTTTCTTGGTAAAACAATGCTGGTAACATGTAGTCGGCATAGTCGGCCTTTGCATTTTGCTTGTATGCACAGAAGTACACTTTTTCTCCTTTACGAATCAGGCAGGTTGCTGCCAGTACGGGAGCATCCGTTTTCTTTCCGGATGTGAAAAGTGCCAACGGAGTATGTTGCTTGTGTCCGTCGGATAAACGAATAGAAGAAGCTGAGGGAACTATAAGATTGGTCACTTTTAGTTGCATAACTTTTCCGTGGTAGACTGTAACTTGTGTACCTTCTACATTGAAAACATTGTCTTTGCAATATTGAGGTTCAATATCTGTTTCTGGAGTGGTCGCATCGCATCCTCCAAAAGCCCATCCCAATGTAATATCTTCTCTCTTATTTTCGATTTCCAGAATGAATCCTTTTGTATCACTGAGTGGATGGCAATCGATATGCAGCTGTGTCTGTTTCTCATCCAGCCATCGGCTTGAGTCGTTTTCAATAATGCCTAGTCTGAGTGTACCTGAACCATCGGGCATAGAGAAAGAAAGTGCTTTGTTTTGAGCAGAAATTCCCCCCAAAATGCTCCATAAAAAAAATCCAGTCACAAATGATTTCAGTGAATTCATAGTTCTTGATAAAATGTTGTCCTTGTTTCAGCAAAGTTACGCATCTTGAATCGAAAGGAGCATGGATTATTATACATGTTCCTCGATTATCATACACTTTCCTGAAAAAAATGAGCTATCATGCAGGCTGATTGTGATTTCCTTCTACCTTTGCAAGAGTAATACATTTCAAAACTAATACTTGAATACGATGAAAAAACGTTTGCTTGCAATGGTATGCGGGTGCTTGTTCTATGGGGGAGTTTTTGCTCAGCATACCTGGTTTAATGACAAAGATTTGACCTTGACAGGAGCTTATTATTATCCGGAACATTGGGATGAAAGTCAATGGGAACGCGACCTGAAACAGATGCATGAACTAGGATTTGAATTTACTCATTTTGCAGAATTCGCTTGGGCGCAGCTTGAGCCACAGGAGGGGGTATATGATTTTTCTTGGCTGGACCGGGCAGTTGCCTTGGCGGCCAAATATGATTTGAAGGTCGTGATGTGCACTTCTACAGCTACTCCTCCTGTATGGTTAAGCCGTAAATATCCGGAGGTTTTGCTGAAGTCCGAAGACGGTACTGTGCAAGATCATGGGGCACGCCAGCATGCTTCTTTTGCTTCTCCTGTTTACCGGAAACTCGCTTATCGTATGATTGAAGAACTGGCCCGCCATTATGGAAAGGATTCGCGCATAATTGGTTGGCAGCTGGATAATGAGCCTACTGTACAATTTGACTATAATCAGGCAGCAGAAGAAGCTTTCCGGGAATTCTTGAAAGAGAAATACCATCACAATATTCAGGAACTGAATGCAGCCTGGGGCACTGCCTTCTGGAGTGAAGTCTATTCTCGGTTTGAGGAAATTACCTTGCCTAAAACCGCCCAGATGTTTATGAATCATCATCAGATTCTAGATTATCGTCGGTTTGCAGCCAAGCAGACTAATGACTTTTTGAATGAACAATGCAGGTTAATCAAGAAATATGCCAAGAACCAGTGGGTGACTACCAATTATATTCCAGATTATGATAAAGGACATATTGGAGGTAGCAAGGACTTGGATTTTGTCAGCTATACCCGCTATATGGTATATGGTGACAATGAAGGTATCGGTCGTAGAGGATATCGTGTGGGAAATCCTTTACGGATTGCCATGGCAAATGACTTTTTCCGTCCGGTAAATGGTATTTACGGGGTAATGGAGTTGCAGCCGGGACAGGTAAACTGGGGAAGTATCAATCCTCAACCCTTGCCAGGTGCTGTCCGTTTGTGGTTATGGAGTGTATTTGCCGGAGGCTCTGATTTTATCTGTACGTATCGCTATCGTCAGCCTTTGTATGGAACTGAGCAGTACCATTATGGTATTGTGGGCACAGACGGTGTGACTGTGACACCTGGCGGACGAGAGTATGAACAGTTTATGAAAGAAATCCGTTCTTTGAGAAAAGATTATCGCCCGAAGGAAGATAAACCGGAAACCTATCTGAAACGGAAGACAGCTATTTTATGGAATCCGGAAAATTATTGGAGTATTGACCGTCAGAAACAGAATGCAACATGGAATACTTTTGCTCATGTAGATAAATATTATCGTACACTTAAGTCTTATGCAGCTCCTGTAGATTTTATTTCTGAAGAGAAAGATTTCTCACAATATCCGGTGATGATAGTTCCCGCATATCAGTTGGCCGATAAAGAACTGGTAGCAAGGTGGAAAAAATATGTGGAAGAAGGAGGAAACTTGGTGCTGACTTGCCGTACCGCACAGAAAGACCGTTTTGGACGTTTACCGGAGGCTCCTTTTGGTTCAATGATTGATGAGTTGACCGGGAATCACATGGAGTTTTATGACTTGTTGTTGCCTCAAGATCCAGGACAAGTAAAGATGGATGGAAAGGTTTATACTTGGAATACTTGGGGAGAGATTTTGCAACCCAGTGCTTCCAATGAGGTTTGGGCTACTTATACGAATGAATTTTATGAAGGAAAACCTGCGGTTACTTTCCGTAAATTAGGAAAGGGGTCTGTGACTTATATCGGAGTAGACAGTTCAGACGGGGCTTTGGAGCGTCAGGTTTTGGATAAGTTGTATAGTCGTCTGCAAATCGAAGTAATGAATTTACCTTACGGTGTGACAATGGAATACCGTAACGGATTAGGTATAGTGCTAAACTATAGTGACCAGCCTTATCAGTTTGCACTTCCTCAAGGAGCAAAAGTGTTGATTGGTACTCCTAATATTGCTACAGCCGGTGTATTGGTCTTCAAATTTTAGAAGAGAGAAAATATAGGATGTAAAAAACGGCTTTAAATGATGTTTTCCTGTCATTTAAAGCCGTTTTTGTTATCTATTAATGTGGTGTTATTGCGGAATTACCTCCTGCATATAAATCGCATCCAGACTCCACAATGCAGCATCATTGGTGCTGATTGTCTTACATTCATCCATAGTTGCCGGGACTTCTGGAGGAAGCACTTTTTCTATCTTGAATTCCGGTGCCGGAGTATGTTCCAGTTTGCTCCATAAATCTTTCCAGGCCTCTGCGGCTGTTTTCGGGTCATACAGATGGGATGCAGCGTATGCCATTAGTCTGCAAACCCGGAAGCGGTTACGTGTTATTTCGAGTGCTTTTTGTTTGTAGTCACGTGCATGTTCCAGCCATACTTTGTTGAACTCCGGAACCTGAATCATTTCCTGCATTTCATTCATTATTTCAAAGCCTCCCATGATCGTCATCAGGTGATTGGTATTCTGTCTATTGGGATCGCCCTCATAACTGATCACTCCGGTTGCCGGGTCATATCCTAAGGCCATATTTCCAGTGAACAATCCATTTTTCAGGGCTGCAATGCTCTTCATGCCTGTGATAATCTTGTCGCAGTACTTCGTATTCTGCGTACGTTCCCATTCAGTCATCCAGTTGCCTGCGTAGGCCAGCCAGTCGGGGCCGATGCGTAATCGGGCAGGTGCGCTGCATGGGAACTGGCTCTTTGGCTCGGCCAAACGCATCGGATCGAGTGTATATAGCTTCTGGTCTGCATCGGTTACTTCTTTCATTAAGTCGCCGGCTCTTTCGTCTGTGGTCAGGTAATAATAGAAACGATTCCAGGCGGCCTGACTGATACGAGCCTCTTTTGCACCGCATCCCCAGTGACTGACGTTGTGACGGCTTCCTAAGCCTGCATTGGGACCGATGTGGTATACATCCACTTCTGCCGTATGACGTGTGATGGCTTCTGCCATTTTCCAGATGTCCTGCCGTCCTGTACGCAGGAAATTATACCACAGCCACATGTTGGATGCCAGTTCGGTGTTATCCCATGCATATCCGCCTACATCGTATCTCCAAGAGTGGCGTATCGGATCGTAAGCATGCATTAAGTCACCATAGTTCCAAAAACCATACCATTTATGTTGAGCAATAGCGTTTTGATATAAATCGATATAAGCATTCAGGCGGTCTTCTACCTTACTGCGCTGCGGATTACTTCTGTCAGGTAATGACCAGATGCCAAAAGCCCGGCAGGCATGGAGATATTCCGGTGTACACATCAGTGGAGCTGCTTCTGATAGAATCTGTGCCGTTTCTGCGATGCCGGCTTTACCTGGATAAGCAGCTTGTGGAACAACGGTCAGTGTGTGTGTGCGAGCAATACCATAGGGGGTACTCATTCCTTCCTGTACGTCTTCGTAGCTGGCTATCAGGTCATGTGCCACCTTGTCATAGTGTCTTAAGTCCATAGCTTCTGACTCCGGACTCCATAACCAGACAATCAGTGAAGCTTCCTGGCTACGTGCATATTGTACTTCCAGGGTAGAAGGATAAGCTTGCCAGAAATCCTGTAAGGCAACTCCTATTCCTCCACTGACATCACCGGCAAAAGCATATCCTCCGGCTTGTGTGCCGGTAAAAGTACCAATCCAGGGACTGTCTTCTGTAGCCCGTTTGCGGATGCTGAAAGAATTGTCTGTAAGTTGAGAGAGACGGAAATTATCCCATGCTGCCCAATTGTCAATCAAACTTCTGTTTTTTGCATCAAAACGCTGGTATTCAGGAATGCGTTTTCCTTCCATCTGTTGTTTCTGCCAGCTTTGGTCTTTGTCGAGTGTCAGGATTCTTCTTCCCACCAGCGGTTTAACCGGTTCGCTCCATACACCTCCGTCGGCACCGGCGAAGGCTACATGACGGTTATATAAATCCTCTCTCATCGGAACCTGGAATCGTACTCCTAGTGAGCGGATAAAATCTTTGTTTTGGTCTCCATCGTAGATGAAAGAGTGTACCATTTTGATTTGCTCATTTCCTGCGTAAAAATACATACGCAGAGTGAACGGAAGCCATTCACGTCCGTCTTTTCCCTGCTGTACACCCTCCAGTTTGATGGTAGTACGTATTTTTCCTTGCTGTTCAATTACGGCTTTTTTGATGAGGCTATTGAATGACTGATAATGAATCTCAGTGGCATCTTCTCGTGATGGAGAATCTTGTGTGCTGGCAATTAAATCCGCCTTTCCACCTACTTTCACATTCCCATACAGAAGACTGTCTAGAATACAAGTTCCAGATTTAGGGATAAAAGCAGTAATTTTTCCAGTGGCTATAGTCAGTTGGTTATCGGATTCTGTGACATGAATTTCTTCTGTATTGGTCGTTTTTTTCTTTTTAGAAGAAGGTATTACTTTTACTGAACGGGTATTACCCGGAATAACAGCAGCCATACCTGCCCATTTTACAGATCCATCGGGCCAGTATGCTGTGGTCCATGTGTCGGCCTCCACTAATTCTCCGTTTTCAGTTTGTACACACAAGGGGGTACCTGATTTTACTTTACCTTGTTTGAACGGAACTCCAAAACTGATGGGGCGTGCTTGTTCTGGAACCTTTCCAATCCAGTGTAAAGGAGCTTCGGTAGCTTTTTCTTTTTCAATGGAGTATTTGAAATTAGTGATACGTGTCCTAGATAATGTGGTACGGAAACCGAACCAGCCGGAAGTCAACGGTGACGGATCATAAAAGTCGACAAGTAATTTCCCGTCGATGTAATAGCGTATTCTGTTGTCTGTATTTTGAATCTTAATGTGATACCATTTATTTGCTGTCAACAGATTATTTTGGTCTTTGTATTCTTTCAAAATGGCAGGACGCACCTTTTCATCTGTAACCCCGGCTTCATTGCCGTCATAACGACGGAAACGAGTGGTCGAATTGTAGTTTCCTCCATATCCTAGATAATACAGCTGAAGGCTGTAGCAGTTTACGAAAACTCCGTTTCGCCAATTCATGCGTTTCCAGATGTCAGAAGCTTTCGGGTCGGAAGCCATCCAGAAGCAGTTTAAGTCGCTTAGTCTGTCACCTGGTTTCCCTTCTACTGCCACACAGGCATCGTATTCAATGGTGACGTTGCCCGACATTTTTTCTTTTCTCCACAGAGTCAGTCCTTTAGGAGATAAAATTTCACAGGTATCTCCTGAAAAGGAAACTTTATAGTCAGGAGATTCGGATTCCACCTTCCAGTATTTGCTGAAATGGCTTTTGTCCAGTCCGGATGTCGTTCCGGATTGTGCATTCATCGTAAACGGACTATACATCAAAAGTCCTATTAACCACAGTTTCTTCATAGTTTTATTGGAAAAATAATCATTTTACAAAGTACGGGAAAGCTTCTGTCTTAGGGACTGGAGTATTGTACATGTTGCTGTAAATTTGTATAAAAAAGAGACGCTTCTCTTTTTTGAAAAGCGTCTCTTAAAATTGTATGGAAAAATAAGGTTTTGGTTAATAGCCAGGATTCTGCATTGCTTGTTTTTCCTCATTGGTCAAAGCTGCTCCACTCTCATTTGTGATACCATCAAGGAATGATTGTGGAATTGGGCGATAGTAATGTTTGTCTGGGTTAAACTCACCGATACCACGGCTTACACCGTCGTTAAATGCATGCCAGCGTGCATCAAGAGTTTTTGTACGTGCCAGGTCTTCCCATCTATATCCTTCACCACAAAGTTCACGTGTACGTTCGTTCAACAAGAAGCACATCATTTTTTCTGCATTGCTAGTGCAATTCAGTGCCTGATAGATAGGTGCATCTGTTTGAGAATTATATACATCGTCTACGCTGTTCAGGTGCATGCCTGAAAGAGATGACTGTGCATTGTAAACACTTTCCTGTCCTTCCAGGTTATTAGATTCATAATAAGTGTTCTGTTCAGAATAGATGGCTCCGTCAGCAGAGTAACCTCCTCCTTTTCCGGAGCAGTATGTGTTGTTTTTGTAAGATTGACCACCATCCACGTTTACACTTCTGTCTTCACCTTCTTTATAGGCAGCACGGTCACGCAATTTGTTAATCCAGGTGATAGCGTCTGCATAATGGCTTTCTCCTTTACGGATATAAGCTTCTGCTACCATTAGCACATCATCAGCTGAACGTGCGATAATGGCATCACGAGTTCCAAACTGAGAACCAATAGAGTTACGCGAACCGTCACGGAACTTAGACAATGCAACAGAGCGTTTGTGAGGAATAATGTTATAATAGTTTCCTGTGTGTGTAGAGAGGTTCCAGTTCAGCTGATTTTCACCTTTGAAATAACGTACAAATGTGTGTGGTGCACAAATCTCTCCATTTTTCTTTACTTTGATATCAGCTGCCCCTGTTGAGTAGTTTTCAAAACGGTCGTCTCCCGGTTCGTTAACGATATATTTGATACCTACTTCTCCAGCGATAAAACGCTTATCTCCCACATTAACACCTGCGGGTGCGCCGTTATTTATATCTTCTTCAGTCCATGTAGGTGCTCCGGCTGTGTAGTTTGCTCCATAGCAAGTAATAAATGATTTCCAGAATCTGGAGTCATTAACTCGGTCGAATACCTGCATGGTATATTCAGTTGCACTTACATAAGAGAATTCACGGCCACCAGAGATGTCACGTTTAGTTCCCTGTATATCCTGGTATACAGATGGGTAATACAGATGCATCTGATTACCGTAACGTCCCCATGTAGATTCATCGTTTGAGAACTGTGCTGCCAATACGACTTCACTGACTTTTTCATTTGCTCCATTAGGTTCCTGGTAGTCCCAAAGTTCTACGTAGTTAGTACATATCGGGTGTTTGCTTACCACTTCCGAACCATACTGAATTACGGCGTCCAAGTCTTCAGCAACATAGCTTGAGTTCCATCCACTGTATAACTCAGAAGCACGGAACAGATGTGCTTTAGCTAAAAAATGGGCAGCGGCATATTTTGTAATACGGCCTGTCTGCTCTGGGCTTTCTGGCAACAAGTTATAAGCTTCTTGGAAGTCGCTGATAATCTGTTTGTAAACATCTTCTTCAGATGCGCGTGTGAAATAGGTCTCTACACTGGTTGAAGGGGTTAGCTTAAGGGGCACACCGCCAAATTGTTTAACCAGTTCAAAATAGGCAAACGCTCTTAAAAAATAGCCTTCTCCCAAACGGGTTTTATAGGTAGCACTATTTTTATCGTAATATTGAGGCATATTGGCAATGATGATATTTGCCGGTTCTACCAAGCCATAGAAATTATCCCAAACCGGTTGGTTAGCTCCAGTTTCCGCTGAGTTCAAGTCTTGGCTGTAGTGATTCCATGCAGGCATAGTATTGTTTGCATCGGTAAATTCATCTACTCCCATGTTGTAGCATTCGATTGCCCAAACGTAGTTATATTTAAATTTCAATTTCTGATATGCACCGGTAACCAGTTCATCGAGACCTTCTTGGGTTTCAAATCGGTCGGTACTATATTGGGTAATTAGTTCTTCATCCAGGAAAGAATCTTTACATGAAGACAGACTGCTTCCCATAGAACTGATCATTAATGCAGTATATAATATTTTATTTAGTTTCATAGTTCCTTAATTTTATGATTAGAATCCAATATTAACACCGATAACAAAGCTCTTCAGAGTTGTTGCAGAACCAAATGTTTTAGTGTTATTATCATAGTTAAGCAAATCAGTATCCAACCAGTCACAAGCTTTATAAATAGTGAATGGGTTCATGGCCTGTACGTATACTTTAAGATTGTTCAATCCTACATTTTTCAGTTGCTTAGAAGTAAAGTTATATCCCAAAGAAATATTACGTACTTTGATGTATGAACCATCCTGATAGTTCATAGAAGAGCTGTATGTATCTGCAGCCTCTCCATTTGAACCCGGAGAGTAATATTGTGCATTTTCGTTGGTGCCAGCTACCCAATAGTCCAATTTACGCATCATGTAACGGCCGTCAAGAGTGGCAGCTCCTTGTGGAACGGTAAAGCCCCAACGTGAAAGGATAAAGAATGAAAGTTCAAAATTCTTGTAGCTGAATGTATTATTCCATCCGGCAGTCCAGTCAGGACGTACTTTACCGACAATCTGACGGTCGTTTGTGGCATCAATAGAACTATCCTGATTTAAATCTTTTACTTTAATCTGACCAGGTTTACGACCATATTTTGCAGCTTCTTCAGCTTCAGATGTTTTCCAGATTCCATCATATACATAATCATAGTATACACCGATTTCTTCACCTACAAACCATCTGTTATTTACATCTTCAGTTCTTCCATTAGATAACTGTTCAATCTTGTTACGGTCCATAGACCATGTCAATGTAGTATTCCAAGAGAAATCTTTTGTTTGAACAGGAATGGCATTTACCTGTAAGTCAATACCCCATCCGGATGTCTTTCCTACGTTGGCATATGTAGAAGTGTAACCTGTTAATGAAGGAATCGTCATACCGAGCAACAAGTCATTGGTCTTAGTCTTATAGGCATCAATGCTACCACTTAAGCGGTTATTAAAGAATCCATAATCGATACCTACGTTGTACTGAGTTGTTTTTTCCCATCCTAAATCCTGATTAGCCATCTTAGCCGGATTTTTTGCAGAAGGATCTGAAGGAACATATCCTAATGAAGAATCTGTTTGTCCCCAGTTGTAGTATAATCCGGTAATAGCTCCTTTAGTGGCATAAGCTGCAATAGCGGCATTACCTGTGATACCAAATCCAAGACGCAATTTCAATTGGCTTAACCAGTTAACGTCTTTCAGGAAATTTTCCTGATCCAGGCGCCATGCCAACGCCATAGAAGGGAAGCTTGCCCATTTATGTCCTGGAGCTAACTGTGAAGCACCATCCCAACGCATAGATGCGGTCAATAAGTATTTATCCATGAATCCGTAGTTTGCACGAATCATGTAAGAAGTCATCTGGGTTTCTGTCAGTCCAGTGCCGAATGAACTTAATGTACCAGCTGTAGACATATTATACCATAATTCTTCTGATGAAGCAACATTAGTGGCACGCATATCACCCATTTCATAGTGATAAGCAGAAGCTGATTGCATCAAAGTCAATCCTAAATTATGTTTTTCAGCAAATGTCTTGTTGTAATAAATCAAGTTATCCAGTGTCCATGAACGTTTCTGTTCATTTTTGTATTGAGCTCCATTGTTTCCATCTCCGTTGATACCTTCTGCAGCATTGGCTATTCCCAGAGTATAATACTGGAATTCAGGACCAAACTGAATTCTATAAGAAAGTCCTTCCAGTGGTTCCCAGATTTTTCCGAAGTCTACTTGTGCATACATGCTGGCATTAGCTCGGAATGTACGGCGCTGGTTGGTATTGTAATCCAGTTCACGAATAGGGTTGATGATGTTTACATCACCATTCGGGTTACGAATGTATTCTCCGTTTTCATCATAAGGTACAGTCCATGGCAGCATGCTTCTCAATGCTCCATAAAGGTCTCCCGAACCTGTAACAGATTTTGTGAAGCTGTAACCATAATCCTGATCTGAATAAGATGCGTTGATTGAAGAACCCATCTTAAAGAAACTCAGAGGGGAAGCGTCGAAAGAAGTTTTTAATGTATAGCGTTCATAGGCCTGTCCAGGCTGTGTACCTTTCTGATTTAAATATCCGAATGAAGCATAACCCTGGAATTTGTCTGTACCGCCAGAAGCGCTTAATGTATGTTCATGAGTGATACCCGTTTGTTTGCCATTAGAAGCCCAATCATAGGAACCTACTTTTGAAGGATCATAAGTTCCTCCTTCCCATGCTTTTTCAATGTTTGCCCAAGAAGCGGCTACACTGCCAAATGCAGCTTTATCAGCTTCGTAATCAGGAGTTGCAGATACATAAGATCCCATGTTATATTTGGCAAGACGAGCGTAATCCAACCATTCTGAAGCAGACATCATTTCTGTTACATCATGCAGGGTCTCAAAGGTTACGGTTCCTGAATAATTCAATGAAATCTTTCCTTCTTTTCCTTTCTTAGTAGTAACCAAGATTACACCATTGGCACCGCGCGAACCATAAATAGCAGTAGCAGAAGCATCTTTCAATACGTCGATAGATTCAATATCACTCGGGTTGATATTTTCGATACCGCCGTTTTGGATAATCATACCATCTACTACATACAGCGGGCCTTGATCGGCAGTGATAGAACGTACACCACGGATATTAATGCTTCCTACTTCACCCGGACGCTGGCTGGAAGTAATGTCCACACCAGCGGTTTTACCTTGCATACCTTCCAGTGCATTTTTAACAGGCATCGCTTTCAATTCTTTTTCTCCGACACGTGCCATCGCACCAGTAACGTCTGACTTTTTCTGCACACCGTAACCTACCACAACAACCTCATCGAGCACTTCGGTGTCTTCTGCCATTGTGACATTAAATGTTGTTTTTCCTTGTACCGGAATCACTTGAGTCTTGTAGCCAACAAAGCTGATTTCAAGTGAAGCGTCATTAGGTACATTAGATAAGGTAAACTTACCGTCAAAGTCAGTAATTGTACCGTTAGTAGTTCCTTTTACTACTACACTTGCACCAATTACAGATTCCCCACTTTTATCGAGTACCGTACCCGACACCGTCTTACCTTGTGCATACGCTCCAATAGCGATAACAGAGAACAAGGCTAAGAAGAACAGGCGTTGCAAGTTAGAAGCGCAACGCATCAGACTAGAATAAGTTCTGTCTTTCATACCTCTAATTTGGTTAAGTTAAACAAAAGTTAGTTTCATTATATCTTTGTTTTTGCATTTTTGAATGCGATGTAAAAGTACAATTGTATGAGAGGGTAAACAATGTAAAATTGTGTAGAAACATGGAAAAATTTGTACAAATACCTTTCAAGAGTTTTTTAAGCCTGCTTTGACATGAAAATCTTCTTTATGTTATGCTCATCAAACAATCTTATCATACATATCGCAGATTTGTTAACAGATTAGGGACTTTAAGTTATTTCATTAACATTCAAACATACAAATCCTGTATATAATTCTTCTTTTCCCTTTGATGTATTCCTTTAAATTTAGGTGCCAATTCTCTGTTTCACACTGTGGGATATAAAAACCACAGTGTGGGATACATATTTCACAGTGTGAAATACAAATTCCACACTGTGAAACAGAGTTTTTGCAAAGTAGTTCTGAAAAAATGATTAGAACAAAATAAACTATCAATAAGAATCTTTTTCTTTATGTAAATTTTCATCCATTTAAATCTTATCATTATGACTACGTTTTCTATCGTCATTGTACCCACAAAAAGATTAGCGAATGGAAAGCACAGAATACGTATTGCTGTTGCTCACCAAGCGCAAACTCGTTACATTGCAACTCCTTTTATCTTAGACTCTATTTCACAGCTTAAGAAAGGACGAGTCGTCCGTCATGAAAATGCAGCACAAATAAATCTTTGCCTACAACGGACAATAAATGAATATATACTTATACTTTCTTCCATAAAACATGCTAATCAACTTACATGCACACAACTTATTCATTCTATTCAAGAGGAAGAACGTAAAAAGTATTTGACATTTGATGTTATAGCTAAAGAATTCTTATCAACTTTACAATCAGAAAGCAGAATAAAATCATATAAACTATATAAAACGGCAATTTCACATTTTAATCGATTTTTAAAAAAAGAGCATGATATACCGCTTGAACAAATCAGACCATCTCATATTCATCAATATCAGAATTTTCTAG
>NZ_JBBKBF010000032.1:0-44487 GCF_037892625.1 Phocaeicola sp. ICN-14070
GTTCTATTACAAACGTCAAAGCGTTTTTTTTATGCCCGATTTTCAAGCTTGCTTTTATGCCTGACGAAGCTGGCGGTCCATAGCTGCGGCCGCACGGCGTCCGTCACCCATCGCCAAGATTACAGTAGCTCCACCGCGCACGATGTCACCACCGGCATAGATGGTCGGGATAGACGACTGCATGTCATCGTTGACGGCAATGGTTCCCTTGCGTCCTAATTCCAGCCCCGGAATAGAATTCGGCACAATCGGGTTAGGCGATACACCTACACTGACAATGGCCATGTCGATGTCGAGAGTTACTGTAGCTCCCGGAATGGCAACCGGACTACGACGACCGGAAGCATCAGGCTCACCCAGTTCCATTTTCTGCAATACCACCTGTTTTACACGTCCCTTCTCATCGGCAATGTATTCTATCGGATTGTGCAATGTCAGGAATTCTACACCTTCTTCCTTGGCATGCTTCACCTCTTCCAGACGGGCCGGCATTTCTGCTTCTGAACGACGGTAGATAATCATCGCTTTCTCTGCTCCCAGACGACGCGCGGTACGTACAGAATCCATCGCTGTATTTCCACCACCGATTACAGCCACTCGCTTGCCGAATGTCACCGGAGTATCGGCATCTTCGCTGGCTGCATCCATCAGGTTCACACGTGTCAGATATTCATTCGAAGACATGATATTGATGGAGTTCTCGCCCGGAATGTTCATGAAGTTAGGCAGTCCAGCACCCGAAGCAACGAAGATTCCCTTGAAACCTTCACTTTCGAGGTCTTCCACACTGATGGTCTTGCCTATGATGCAGTCCTTCACGAAAGTCACACCCATCTTAGACAGGTTTTCGATTTCCACATCCACAATCTTGTTCGGCAGACGGAATTCAGGAATACCGTATTTCAATACACCACCAATTTCATGCAGTGCCTCGAACACAGTTACGTCGTAACCCATCTTGGCCATATCGCCTGCAAACGATAATCCGGCAGGTCCTGAACCCACTACTGCAATCTTGATACCGTTCTTGGCTGCAATTTCGGGCACTGAAATCTGTCCGCTTTCACGTTCATAGTCAGCAGCGAAACGTTCCAGGTAACCGATAGCTACCGCTTCGTGTCCCATCTTCAGATGAATACATTTCGATTCACACTGCTTTTCCTGCGGACAGACACGGCCACATACGGCTGGAAGCGCACTGGTCTTTTTCAGCGTACGCGCTGCTTCCAGGAATTCTCCGCGTTCGATGTTCTTGACAAAGCCCGGAATGTCAATACCCACCGGACAGCCTTCCATACAAGAAGGATTGGCACAGTCCAGACAACGCTTGGCTTCTGTCAGCGCCTGCTCTTCGCTCAGTCCCAAGTTCACTTCTTCCTTGCGGCTGTGTGAACGGTATTCCGGATCCAGTTCGTTCATCTTCACGCGCGGAATAGCCGTACGTTCTTTCGGCTTCATGCTCTTGCGCAACGCTTCACGCCATTCAGCGTTTCGTCCGGAAGCAGCCTGTTCAGCTTCACAAGTTGCAGGTTTTGTATCCAGTTTATGAATTTCTTCACGTTCAATATCCTTGAAGGCTCCCATACGTTTCAGCATCTCGTCGAAGTCCACCTGATGACCGTCGAATTCCGGACCATCCACACATACGAACTTCGTCTTTCCGCCCACGGTGATACGACAAGCACCACACATGCCCGTACCATCCACCATAATGGTGTTCAGCGACACATCAGTCGGAATATCATATTTCTTGGTCAGAAGGCAGACAAATTTCATCATGATGGCCGGACCAATGGCAAAACACTTGTCCACCTTTTCACGTTTGATGACTGCTTCTACTCCTTCAGTAACCAAACCTTTCTGTCCGTAAGAACCGTCGTCCGTCATGATAATCACTTCGTCCGAACTCTCACGCATTTCCTTTTCAAGAATAATCAGTTCCTTGGTACGTCCGGCCAGCACGGTAATGACCCGGTTTCCCGCAGCCTTCAATGCCTGCACGATAGGCAACATCGGAGCCACACCTACACCACCTCCGGCACAAACCACCGTTCCGAAGTTTTCAATATGAGTAGCCTTTCCCAGCGGACCTACCACATCTGTAATGTAATCACCCACATTCAGTTCGCACAAACGAGTGGACGAAAGTCCGACTTCCTGCACCACCAAAGTAATGGTTCCCTTCACCGGATCGGCTGCTGCAATGGTCAAAGGCATGCGTTCCCCCTTCTCGCCTACACGGACAATGACAAAATGTCCCGCCTTACGCGACTTTGCAATCAAAGGAGCCTCAAGCACCAGTTTGAAGACCTTTTCGGAAAAATGTTCCTTCTGAAGAATCCTGTTCATAATTCTATCTGATAAGTTAATTATTTAGTTGTTTGTTTCATGAATAAATTGCCACAAAGTTAAAAGAAATAATGACATAATCAAATAGATTCTGCTCATTCAATAAACTTTTGGTAACCCCTTACAATATCTGACAAATCTGTTACACCCTTCATTATTTTAAGCAATTAGTTAGATATGCATCTTTTTCAATTGAAACAAAAACCACAGCATTAGAATATATTATAAATCAGCATTTTACACAATACCTAAAAAAGGAAAATCGGCATTTTTTACTATTTATTCCGTAAAAATGACTCTCGTACCAAATTAAAGACTATCTTTGTAAGGTTACAATATGACATAAAAGACCATGAATGAACAACTGAATCACATCAGACAACTGATAAATGAAGGACATGTAGACACCGCTATATCTCGCCTGAATGATTGGTTGCAAACGGCTTCCTCGCCCACGGCGGAAGCATATTATCTTTTGGGAAACGCCTATCGGAAAAAAGGTGACTGGCAGGGAGCGCTCAACAATTATCAGGAAGCGATTGCCCTGGACCCGGAAAGTCCGGCAGCCGATGCACGAAAGATGGTGATGGATATACTTAACTTTTATAATAAAGATATGTTTAATCAATAAGAGATATATACTATGGCTAAGATGAAAGGTGTGGTTATCGTAAATACCGAACGCTGCAAGGGATGCAACTTATGTGTGGTAGCATGCCCGCTGCATGTGTTGTCACTCACCCCGAAAGTAAATCAAAAAGGATATAATTACGTACAGCAGGTAGTGGAAGATACCTGTAACGGATGCTCTTCGTGCGCCATTGTGTGCCCGGACGGTTGTCTGACCGTATACAGAGCGAAAAGTGAAGAATAAAAATGCCCAACAAGCAAAATCGAAAAATTATGGCAGAAGAAGTTGTTCTTATGAAAGGTAACGAGGCCATAGCCCATGCCGCCATCCGTATCGGCGTGGACGGTTACTTCGGTTACCCTATCACCCCCCAATCTGAAGTATTGGAAACGCTTGCCGAACAGAAGCCATGGGAAACTACCGGAATGGTAGTTCTTCAGGCTGAAAGTGAAGTGGCAGCAATTAATATGGTATACGGAGGCGCCGGCAGTGGAAAAATGGTCATGACTTCATCCTCCAGTCCGGGCGTCAGCTTGAAGCAGGAAGGTATCTCCTACATCGCAGGTGCGGAACTTCCTTGTCTGGTGGTCAACGTGATGCGAGGAGGTCCGGGTCTGGGTACTATTCAGCCCAGTCAGGCCGACTATTTCCAGACTACCAAGGGAGGCGGTCACGGCGACTATCACCTGATTGCACTGGCTCCGGCTTCCGTACAGGAAATGGCTGACTTTGTAGGGCTGGCTTTCGATCTGGCTTTCAAATACCGCAATCCAGCTATGATTCTGGCTGACGGTGTTATCGGTCAGATGATGGAAAAGGTAGTGCTTCCGGAATATCGCCCCAGACGTACGGAAGAAGAGATTCTGGCCCAATGTCCGTGGGCAACGACCGGCTGCAAGGGACGCAAGCCCAATATCATCACCTCATTGGAACTGGATCCGGCCATCATGGAACAGCGCAACTTGCACTTGCAGGCTAAATACGCAGAAATCGAAGAAAAAGAAACACGCTACGAAGAGCTTGACACAGAAGATGCTGAATACCTGATTGTAGCTTTCGGTTCTTGTGCACGTATCGCACAGAAAGCCATGGAGCATGCACGCGAAGAAGGCATCAAGGTAGGTCTGTTCCGTCCGATTACATTATGGCCGTTCCCAAGCAAGGCCCTGAAAGAAAGAGCTAAACAGGTGAAAGGTATCCTGACCGTGGAACTGAACAGCGGACAGATGATTGAAGATGTCCGTCTGGCCGTAGAATGTAAGGTACCCGTAGAACATTTCGGACGTCTGGGAGGTATCGTACCCGATCCGGATGAAGTAATCGAAGCCATCAAGGAAAAACTGATTCAGAAATAAGTTATGGATACCGATAGAATAAGAGCCGTCTTAAACGTACTGTTTATGATTGGAGCATTGATTTCCGTTATTCTCTACTTCACATTGGGCGAAGACAAGACCGTATTCTTTTATGTGTGCGGTGCCTCTCTTTTCCTGAAGATGATGGAATTCGTGTTTCGTTTCTTTCTACGATAAACTACAGGAGAACTAATTATGACAAAAGAAGATATAATCAAACCTGAAAATCTGGTTTATCAGAAGCCTCGCCTGCTGAACGATAACCCTATGCACTACTGTCCGGGATGCAGTCACGGAGTAGTTCACAAACTGATTGCCGAAGTCATCGACGAAATGGGCATGGCCGAGAAAGCTGTCGGAGTAAGTCCGGTAGGTTGTGCCGTGTTCATGTATAATTACCTGGATATAGACTGTCAGGAAGCCGCACACGGACGTGCACCTGCCCTGGCTACTGCCATCAAGCGCTTATGGCCCGACCGCCTGGTATTTACCTATCAGGGCGACGGTGACCTGGCCTGCATCGGTACGGCCGAAACCATTCACGCCCTGAACCGCGGAGAAAACATCACCATCATTTTCATCAACAATGCCATCTATGGTATGACCGGCGGCCAGATGGCTCCGACCACGCTGGTGGGTATGAAGACTTCTACCTGCCCGTACGGACGTGTTCCGGAAATCCACGGTTACCCGCTGAAGATGACCGAAATTGCCGCTACACTGGAAGGTACCGCTTACGTAACCCGCCAGTCAGTGCAGTCAGTGGCTGCCATCCGCAAGGCTAAGAAAGCCATCCGCAAGGCATTCGAATGTTCCATGCAGAAAAAAGGCTCCAGTCTGATAGAAATCGTATCTACCTGCAACTCCGGATGGAAAATGACACCCGAAGCCGCCAACAAATGGATGGAAGAACACATGTTCCCCTTCTACCCGCTGGGCGACCTGAAAGATACTACCGAAAATAAATAATTATTTGCACATTATATGAAAGAGGAAATTATCATAGCAGGATTTGGAGGTCAGGGAGTTCTTTCCATGGGAAAAATCCTGGCATATTCCGGTCTGATGGAAAACAAGGAGGTGACTTGGATGCCAGCCTACGGTCCGGAACAGCGCGGAGGTACGGCCAACGTCACTGTCATTGTGAGCGACGAGCGTATCTCATCCCCGATTCTCAGCAAGTATGACACAGCCATCATCCTGAACCAGCCTTCGCTTGCCAAGTTTGAAAGCAAAGTTAAGCCAGGTGGAGTATTGATTTACGACGGATACGGCATCATCAACCCTCCTACACGCAAGGACATCCATGTGTATCGCATTGATGCCATGGACGAAGCCAACGAACGAAAAATGGCTAAGACCTTCAACATGATTGTATTGGGAGGATTGTTGAAAATCCGTCCCATCGTATCAATCGAAAGTGTGGTGAAAGCCCTGCGTAAAACTTTGCCTGAGCGTCACCATCACCTGATTCCGATGAACGAAGAAGCCATACATATCGGTATGGACATCATCAAGGAAGTCTGATTTCTTACCGGAAGCGTACTTCTATATCACAGGCTGCCAGCGCATTTACAGAAAGAAATGCGGTTGGCAGCCTGCTTCTTTTTCCAGAGTTTCACTTCTAACATCTCCAATGCTACTTTTTGAAAGCCACAATCTCCCGTTTTCGCATTTTTATTGTATCTTTGCCCCATTATGAAGAAGCTATTTTTTACAACCCTATTCATACTGGTGTGCACCGCCCTCTCGGCACAGAACACCATTTCCCAATACGGACAAGGAATGTCGGCCACCGGAATGGACGGCAACAGATATGACCGAAACGGTAATCCGATAGATACAACCGCAGTAATTGATGCCAGCACCGTACCGGTGGGACTGAATGCCTGGAAAATCGACACACGATTTGGAGAAATGACCCCCGTTCCGGTCGACACCCTGCAACATGGTTTCCAGAACTCCAATGATACGGGAGGTCCTACGGGACATTATACTTACTTAGGTAACTTGGGAGCACCGCGTATCTCACACGTGTTCTTTGAACGGAAAGAAAGCAGCCAGTTTTTCTTTACTGACCCATACGACTTCACCGTACGGAAACCCAGTGACGTGGTATATACCAATACCAAGTCACCGTTCACCAACCTGACCTACTTCAAGCAGGGAGACGGACGTTACGGAGAGGAACGTTTCAAAGCTTACTTTGCCGTGAATGTGAACAAGCGTTTAGGCTTCGGATTCGACATTGACTACACCTACGGACGAGGAAAATACGACAGCCAGTCAACGGCGCTGTTCAACGGTAATCTCTTTGCCTACTATCACGGCGACCAGTACGACATGCACTTCAGCTTTATCAATGAAAACCTGAAGGTGGCCGAAAACGGAGGTATCACAGACGACCGCTACATCACCAACCCGCTGGAGATGGCCGAGGGAAACCGAACCTACGAAACGTATTCTATCCCGACCAATCTGTCAAATATCTGGAACAACAATACCGGGTATCATGCCTTCCTGACTCACCGATACAATTTAGGATTCTATCGCGATGAAACAACAGAGAACGATACGATTACTAAAGAGGTATTCGTACCAGTAACCAGCTTCATTCATACCGTCAACGTAGATATCAACCGCAGAAAATACGTGTCTTATGACGTAGGCCAGAATGAAGAATACTTTGAACATAACTACCTGGGCAAGGATTCACTGGACATCACCAAGAACTTCTCTATCAAGAACACCGTCGGCATTGCCCTGCGGGAAGGATTCAACAAATGGGCCAAAGCCGGACTGACCGTTTTTGCCAGCTTTGAGCATCGTAACTTTACGCTGACTGATACCATTACCGGCACTCCGGGACGACGCATCCCGACAACTCACAAAGAGAATGTATTGTCTATCGGAGGCCAGCTTATCAAGTCACAGGGAAAGACACTGCACTACAATGTGTTGGGTGAAATAGCCATGATTGGAGAAGATGCCGGACAGTTCAGCGTAGAAGGACAAGGTGACCTGAACTTCCGCCTGTTCAACGATACCGTACGTCTGGAAGCCAATGCCTATATCAAAAACCTGAATCCAACGTTCTACTACCGCCATTTCCACTCCAAACATTACTGGTGGGACAATGACCTGAGCAAAATCATGCGTACACGCATTGAAGGAAAGCTGAGCATCGACCGCTGGCGGACACAGTTGAAGGCGGGAGTAGAAAATATCACCAACTATACGTATCTGGACAATGCTTCGGTGAAATATACCAACGCCAACGATGTGGTCAGCTACAAGAACGACATGGCCGTACGCCAGCATTCCGGAAACATCCAAGTGTTCAGTGCCAGCCTGCGTCAGGACTTCAAGTTGGGCATCCTTCACTTAGACAATGAAATCACCTACCAGAAGACCAGCAACAAGACCGTGCTTCCCTTGCCGGAACTTGTACTCTATCACGACCTGTACATCCGGTTCGGACTGGCCAAGAAGGTGTTGAGCATTGAAATGGGAGCCGATATGCGTTACTTTACACAATATTATGCCCCCGACTATGCTCCGGCTATCGGACAATTCTACCTGCAAAATCCGGACACACGTTATAAAATCGGAGGCTACCCCCTCATCAACGGCTACATCAACCTGCACCTGAAACGTACGCGTATCTTCGTACAGATGTATAACCTGCTGCAGCGTACGGGAGAAAAGAGCTACTTCCTGGCTCCGCACTATCCGCTTAACCCGCGTATCCTGAAAGTAGGACTCTCATGGAACTTCTTTGATTAATTCTCTGCCTATGAAGAGAAACCAAATTCTATATCTGGCAGGCGGATTGATTATTCTTGTCGCCATACTCCGGCTCTGTTCACACCATGAAGAAGAACCGAAGTTCACACCACGCGACTATCCGGAAATCATCGAGTCAGGTATCCTCCGTGCAGTAACGGAATACAATACCATCAGCTATCATGCCGACAAGGACAGTCTGTCCGGCTTTGACTACGAACTGCTGAATGCCTTTGCACAAGCCAAGAACCTACGGCTGGAAGTCACTCCGGAAATGAGTTTTGAGGAACGGTTGAAAGGCCTCAACAAAGGAAAATACGACCTGATTGCTACGGAAACAACCGTAACTACCCGTTCCAAAGACTCCCTTCTTTTCAGCCACACTCTGCTGCTCAGCAAGCAGGTACTGGTACAGCGCAAACCAGAAAAAGGGAAAGACAGTCTGTACATACACAACCAACTGGAGTTAGGACACAAAACCCTGCATGTGGTCAAAGGCTCTCCTGCCCTGCTGCGCCTGCACAACCTCATCAGCGAGATAGCCGACACCATCTATATTCAGGAGATAGAACAATACGGTCCTGAACAACTCATGGCCATGGTTTCCGGAGGTGACATTGACTATGCCGTGTGCGACGAGAATATTGCCAAGGCAAACATGCACCTATATCCAAACCTGGATATTGATACAGACATCAGTTTCACCCAATTCTACGCATGGGGAGTAGCTAAACATTCTCCCATCCTGCTCGACAGCCTGAACCAATGGCTCGACGAGTACATGAAAAGCGAAGACTATCAGAAATTATATAAGAAATACTTTCATTAAAACCACTCATCTATGATCAAACTAGATAAAGTAAACTGGGGATTCATCGGATGCGGTGAAGTCACCGAAAAGAAAAGCGGACCCGCTTTTAACATGATAGAAGGCTCACGGGTGGTTGCCGTCATGAGCCGCGACGAAGAGAAAGCCAAATCCTACGCCATACGCCATCAGATACCCCGATGGTACACCGACGCACAAGAGTTGATTGGAGACGAAGATGTGAATGCCATTTACATCGCTACTCCTCCTTCTTCGCATGCCACATTTGCCATCATGGCGATGAAGGCCGGCAAACCAGTATACATCGAGAAGCCGATGGCTGCCAGCTATGAAGACTGCGCACGTATCAACCGTATCTCAAAAGAAACTGGAGTACCTTGCTTCGTAGCCTATTACCGCCGCTACCTGCCCTACTTTCAAAAAGTCCGTCAGTTAGTGGAAGAAGGCGAAATCGGCAACGTTATCAACGTGCAGATTCGTTTCGCACAGCCCCCGCGTGCACTCGACTACAACAGCAAGAACCTGCCGTGGCGTGTGCAACCTGATATTGCAGGTGGAGGTTATTTCTACGACCTGGCTCCCCATCAGCTCGATTTATTGCAGGACATGTTCGGATGCATCCTGGAAGCAGAAGGATACAAATGTAACCGTGGCGGACTGTATGAAGCAGAAGATACAATCAGTGCCTGCTTCAAGTTTGACTCCGGCCTGCCCGGCTCAGGTTCATGGTGCTTCGTAGCTCACGACTCCGCCAAGGAAGACCGTATTGAAATTATCGGAGACAAAGGTATGATCTGCTTTTCCGTCTTCACCTACGACCCGATAGCCCTGCATACGGAACGTGGACGTGAAGAAATCCTGCCTCCTAACCCTCCTCATGTACAGCTTCCGCTGATTAAAGCTGTAGTAGAGCATCTGCAAGGAAAGGCAGTCTGCACCTGCGACGGGGTCAGTGCCACTCCTACCAACTGGGTAATGGACCGCATTCTGAACAAACTTTAACTAATACACGATGGGGTGAAGCCACTCTCTTTGTTGACCATACTGTCTATACTCCTTTTCTATCCGACGCACACCATGGCTCAGGTAGAGAAGAAAGACAGCGTGTCAATCAACGAACCAGCCCCTGTGGCTTCTCCCCGACTGTCATTAAGCAGTCTGACCGACGGTATTGTCCGTTCCATCAAGTACACTGGAGAAGAAATCAAGAAGGCTGGGGCCAAACTGAACACCATAGACACCACTTACATCTCTCCCAACAAATATAATCTGGCCTTCATGCTGGAGCAAAGTTCCTGGTATGAACATTACCGGTTGGGCAGCAATGACGGACAAAGTCTGAATTTTGCCCCGAACATCAATACTAAGTTAGGAGTCTATTTCGGCTGGAGATGGATCTTTTTAGGACTTTCTTTCGACATCAAAGACCTTATCGGCAAAGGGAAAGAAAAAGCTCCCCGAAAAGAAATTGTATTCAATCTATACAGCGCTAAATTTGGTGTAGACTTGTATTACCGGAAAACAGGCAGCAACTTCAAGCTGTCTTCCTATGAAAAGTTTAACCTGAGCCAAAGCTATACGAACACACAGTTCAACGGTTTTCAAAGCAACATCAAAGGACTAAATGCCTACTGGATTTTCAACCACAAGCGCTTTTCTTATCCTGCGGCCTATAGCCAGTCGACCAACCAACGGAAAAGCTGTGGCTCCCTGCTGGCCGGATTTTCCTATTCCCAGCATAACATTTCCTTCAACCATACCCAATTGCCCGAGGAAATGCAACAGCAGCTCAGTTCCTCCCTGAAATTTCATAGCCTGCGCTATACCGACTACAACCTTAGTGTTGGCTACGGTTACAACTGGGTATTCGCTAAGAATTGTCTGCTGAATGTTTCTCTCCTTCCCGCCATAGCCTATAAAAAAGCACGTATCAACGACCAGCCTACTCAAAGCGGAACCGACTGGGCACAATGGATAAAAGACATCAACTTTGATCTGATTACACGTGCCGGCATCACCTGGAACAACAGCAAATACTATGTAGGAGCGTCTCTCGTACTCCACACGTATGACTACCGGAAACCCTCCTTCTCTATGACCAACTCTTTCGGAAGCTTACGTATCTACATGGGATTCAACTTCTGGAAAAAGAAAGAATACTGTGAGAAAAAAGAATAAAAAAAGGGAGCTGCCCCAGTGAATAAAAGCAACTCCCGTATTTAAATAAAACAAACACAATGAACTTCTAGAAGTGAACGCCCAGTGTAAGCAGCAACTGATGACGTTCATTAGTCACTTTCGTAGCCTGCAAAGCCGCATCACTGAATGCATAGAAATCAGACTTATATACATCATATTTATAAGCTAAGTCAGTGTAGAACCACTTGCATCTGTAACCCAAGCCCACAGTTACCGTATTACGGGCTAAATCATTAGCATATTCTGTATCTGTACGCATATCATTTGCATTCAACGACTTGTATGCACCATCCTTATAAACCGATGTAGAATAATTGTAACCCGCTCTTACGCTAAACGCAGAAGATATACGAGTTTCCATTCCCAAACGCAGTGTATGTTGCCCTTTCAGCGTAGATTTGGTATACTCATTCTGATTCTCCATCGGAGTTCCATCATTATAATACAAGCGAGAAGAGCCGAAATTGGCGTACTCATATTCCGCACCTAAAGCCATGATACCTCCTAAAGTCGTTCCTGCACTGACATTGAATTTCCATGGAGTAACCAAACGATAGTCCTGCACAGATTCTCCGGCATAATCTATAGTTCTTTCATTCGCCTTAAACTGCTTGTTATCATCCTCATTTTCATAGTTATAATTCAGTTCTGAATAAATTTCAGAAGAATAGATATCTGTCAATGAATACCAGGTAGGCGTATGAATGGCAAAACCGAAACGGAACGGAGATTCTTCTATGGGTCGGAAAATAGCTCCAAGTTTCAAATTAATTCCCGATCCTTCCGTTCGATACAGATTCCGCAACTCATAGAAACCGGAATGACTACCATCATACAAGTCTTCTGTATAATAGGTGCTACGCGTATAATCCACATCATTCACACCCAATGTAATTCCGAAATACATCCGGTCTTCCACATTAAATGCAACGTTAAAATCATACTGGTTAATACCACCCTCTTCCCGACTGCGGAATCCACTGGAATTTCCATTCCACCCAATCGGTAATTGATAGGTTCCTCCTTTTCCATCGTCAAAAGTACCTACTCCTACCAAACCAGTACGAATACCCATTACGCCTAAATATGGATAATTGACATTATTATATGGATTAGACAGGTTACTATGACCTTCCATTCCATAATTATAAATATTATTTATCTCATCTATGGAGAAAATGGTTCCTCCCACCATATTGGCCATCTGCTGCGTTTGTGAAAGCCCATTAAGCATTCCTCCAGCCGCAAACATTCTGTTAAAATTACGACTCTTATGGTAATTGAATCCAAAATTCAGGTAGCGAAGTGTAGTACGATTACCAATCTTTGTGGAATACACAAAACCAATCTGATCAAAGGAAGCCTTATTCCGCTTGTCATTCATCTTCTCCCCTCCAAAGTCACTCTCAGCCTTTGTGCTGTTCATACCAAAGGAAGTAGACAAGTCATGCCCCCTAAACAAACCGATACCAGCAGGATTGGTACCAATAGTAGAAATATCCGCTCCCAAAGCTCCCATGGCTCCTCCCATACCTACAAATCGGGCCGTACCGTTTAACTCATCACCAGCATAGCGAGCCGCATCATACGCATTCTGCGCCATAGCCTGCGCACTGCACATCAATGAGCAGGCCATCGCATACATATATTTCCTTTTCATACTTGATTTCTTAATTTAATGTTCAGACTATCTTCTGTGTGCACCTCCGCCACCACCAGAACTTACACTTCTTGAAGAGCCTCCACTACGGGTTGTAGTAGAGCGATAGCTACCTCCTCCAAAGTTGTTATAGCTTCTGACAGATGAGTTTGAATTTGTCCGTGAATTGTTTATTCCGTTCATCCGGTTGCTGCTATTCTGGTTCATGCGGTTAAACGCTCCCGTATTACGATAAGAATTAGGACGCGTACTGCTTGGACGAGAATAAGTAGATTCACCAATACCTTGTGAAGGACGTGTATATCTCACACCTGTGCTACGTACTCTTGTAGCGTCATCCGGACGTACAGAACGTACCCCATTAGTTCCACTCACTACACGACCTCCCGTTCTACCGTTTTGATCCAAAGCACTCATCACACGACCTCCTGTTCGGCCATTATGGTCGAATACAGAGCCCACAGTACCTCTCCGTACCACATTCTCTGCACGGCGGTTATTGTAGGTATAAGAATGACCATGCCATCCTCCTCCCCATCCATACGACGGATAATGATGATGCCACCCCGGTCCCCAGTAACCGGCCCAGTAACCTCCCCAATAGCCACCCCAGTAACCGCCATACCAGTATGGAGAATACCAGCTGCTATAATACCATGGAGAAGACCATCCCCAGCCAAAACTGAATCTCGGCCCGGCTATGCTCCAGTTCCATCTCCAATCCCACCACAACGGATTGCTGTAGGTAGGAAATACATAAGCATAAAGTCCATCATCATACACATTCCAGTCCCATGACGGGAAAGCACCATACACTACATCCCAGTACAACGGACTGCTTACCGGTATGGCATAACGCGGACTCCGGAAACGAACGATACGCATGGCATATTCGTAATCATCCTGCGAACCTTCAAATCCGTTCACCCATTCTCCTCGTTCGCCATACGGTTTTTCCTGAATGTAAAGCGTATCATTCTGCATAGAGAATGTATTTTCACGCGATGTATACCGACGGTTGTACTCATCTACATCACGCGTATTTCCTGCCACATCTTTCACTACAACCGGAGTGGAAGTAGTCGATGTGGAATACACCGTTGTCTCCTGACTATTCTGCTTCGGAGCCACTACGGTCTCCTTCTTCGTTTCCGTTTTTTTCTTCGGAACGAAGTAAAGGTCGTCGTTACTCTGCGCTGCCAAAATAAATGGCAAGCCAGCCAACATCAACGAAGCAAATACTTTCACCTTCATCATAATTATATCATTTAACGGTTTCACCTTTTTAATCTGATACAAAATTAGAAAGATATTTCTCCCCATCAAGCAGGAAATCCCTATTTCGAGATAGGGGTTTCCCTAAACTTGTCGAATGCTCAATTTTTTTACACTCCCAGGAACGGAACTACCACAAACTCTGCGTCTGGATATTCCCGTTTCAGCAAGTCGCGCATATATTCCTCCGTATCGCGACGGATAATCTCATCGTCTTCTTCCGGAAAGAGGTTGTAGACCAGCGTATGCAGACGGATGCCCCGACGCGTCATCGCTTCCAGGCTCAGCAACGTGTGGTTAATGCTTCCCAAACGACCGGAAGTGACGAACACCAGCGGGTACTGTTTCTGTGCCACATAGTCGATGGTCAGCAGTTCACGGGTCAGCGGCACCATCAGTCCTCCGGCTCCTTCCAGCAACACCGCATCATAGCGTTCGCTCAGTGTCTGAGTGGCACGTTCAATCTTGTCGAAATCAATCGGACGCTTGTCTATCTCCGCTGCCAGGTGCGGAGAACAGGGATAAGAAAAAATCTCCGGCATGGTCAATCGTTCCTTATCTTCCGGCAACAAGTCGGTACCCATAATCCGGCGGTGCAGCTCGATATCTTCCGACATGTCCGTATTCCCCGTCTGAATCAGTTTCTCCGTAATGGTACGGATACCCCGTTCATTCCAGGTCTTAGCCAGGTAAGCCGTAGCATAACTCTTTCCGATATTGGTATCGATACCGCTGACAAAATATACATTCTTTTTCATACTCGTAACCTTTTTATTTTCTACATATCATATAAATAGGATGAAAGGTCAGGTACACCTTTCCACGTTCATCCGAAAACTGTTTCGTATAATTCCGGCAGAACTCCTGCAACCTACCGCGTGTCCATGGCTGTGCAGCCGTGCCTGTCACTCCAGTCTCCTTCAAATGCTTCAACACATCCAAAGGAGAAGAGAATGATAAGCGCAACTGTTCCTCGTGGGTATATACCACTTCATAACGTGCCGTCAGCATCTCTTTCAGTTCCTCCAGCGACGGATACGACAATCCCGCCGCAGTCAGTGTCGCCACCTCCTCCGTATTGTGGGGACCAAAGGTACTGAAAGCCAGGTATCCCCCTTCGTGCAGCAACTTCCGGCATCCTGAAAAGAAACGTGGCAAATCTTCAAACCACTGCACCGCCGAGCACGATACAATCAGGTCCTGTCCTTCCGGAAAGGCTAATGTCTCTGCATCCTTCGCCATGAAATGCACCTTTTCACCCAGCACATCTGCCAGGTAAGGTTCCACTTCCGGACAAAGGTCATTCAGCCACATTTCTTCCGGTACAGCCTGCTGCAAGTACATCCGCGTGAACATGCCCGTACCGCAGCCTATTTCCAGCACCCGCTCCTGTATGTCCGAAGGAATGTAACGCCCGGTCAGTTCCGCCATCCGGGATGCCACGTAACGCTGCACGTCGGCCTTGTCCAGGTAAGTTCCCACGGCCTTGGCAAAGCACCGACTAATCAGGGCCTTGTCCATAAGCGACTTTCTCCGTTCAGCAACTCACGGAACAACTCCTCGTCATAGTGTTCCGCATCCACTTCTTCCACGGCCACTCCCTTCCAGGCTTCGCGCTGGTTCTGAGGCGGAAAAATCTTGTCGTTCGTCCCGACAATCGCCTTGCCCCAAGTCCACTCCACAGCCGGACGATTCTTTACTGCCGTCCACAAAGCCGCCAGCTCTTGGTGCAAATCGTCTACCTCCCGATAAGGGTGATGCGACAGGAATGTCTTCACCTGTGCGGCCGACCCGCAAATCCGCCGACGGAAACGAATCAGTACCGGTTCCGAAAAATTCTCCAAAGTTCCCTGAAAGATGGATTCAGGAATGCCTTTTGTATCATGAATAGGGAAAGGCGTACCGTTCACTGCCAGCCTCATCCCATAAGGATATTCTTTTCCGGCCAACGTCTGGCAGGCTACCCATACCCCCATGGACCAGGCCATGACCCGTATCTCCTTGTAACCCTCCAGCAGACTGTAGTCAAAATCCAAATCCTTATAGTCGAAACACAACAGGCAGTCGCATTCCTCCTGCACCGGTCCGGCAAATAAATTTTCGTCCGAGCCCCATCCGGCAAAGAAGAGCAGCAATGTAGAATTTCCTTCCTTCTTGATAAACCGTTGTTTCATATCTTAATTTCTTTCTGTTTTCATGCTTTCATTTCATGACACAACCGTGCCATTTCCTCTTCTTCAATCAGCGAAGTCAGCGAGAAACGCAACCTCGCTGTTCCCTCGGGTACGGTAGGCGGACGCACGGGCAACACATAAAAGCCGCGTTCCTGCATCTGCAAGGCCTTCCAGATGGCCTTCTCATTGGCTCCCACTACCAGGGGAATAATATGACTTTCCGACGGACATTCCACCCCACTCTCACGGATAGCCGTCCGCAGGCTTGCTGAGATTCTGGCCAGATGCTCCCGCCGTGCCTGCATATCTTCCAGGTGCGACAAGACAAAGCGCATCCATGCCACATTGATAGGCGGCAAGGCCGTGGTGAAAATCAACGTACGCATCCGGTTCACCAGGTAATCGCGTATCACCTTCCGGCACACTACATACGCTCCCACGGAAGCCATCGCCTTGCCGAAGGTACCGCACAAGAAATCGATGTCCTTCAGGCAACCTTGTTCCTCGGCTACCCCCAGCCCTCGCTGGCCCCGTACGGCAATGCCGTGCGCCTCGTCTACATACAGCATCACGTTGGTATAACGGCGCTTCAGTTCCACCAGCCGGTCGAGCGAAGCCACGTCACCGTCCATGCTGAACACACTTTCGGTCACTACAATAATCCGGTGATACTCGCCGTGATGTTTGGCCAGCAGATTCTCCAACTGTGCATAGTCCTGATGACGGTAACGGATGCACTTGGCCGCCGACAAGCGGATGCCGTCAATCAGACTTGCATGCACTAATTTGTCGGCTAAAATCAGCGTATTTGCATCGGTCACCGCCGGAAGAATTCCCGTATTCATGTGATACCCGCTGCTGAACACCAGTGCACTCTCCGCTCCAAACAACGAAGCCAGCAGCGATTCCAGTTCCCTATAGGCTGGGAAGTTGCCCGTCAGCAACCGTGAAGACGAGGAAGAAAAGCACAAATCCCTTTCCTTCACCGTCCGCAGAAATTCCTCACGCAACGCCTTATCCGAAGCCAGTCCCAGATAATCGTTCGACGACAGGTTCAACATCCTTCGTCCGCCGGCCTCAATCCATTTCCCTTCGCTACAGGTTTCCGGCAACACACGCAGGTTGCCACACGCCTCCAGTTTATCCAGTTCCAGCTGAAAATCTCCGTCCAGTCCGGGTTGTATTTCATTTTCCATAATTCACCTCCTTTGTTTTTATTCCGGCATTTCACCGACAATCTTACACAAACCACTCGTCAGTTTCGTCAGTTCTTCCGGACGAATGATGAAAGGCGGCATGATATAAGCCAGCCGTCCGAACGGACGCACCCAAATACCTTCTTCCACAAACCGACGCTGCATCCAGCCCATGTCGACCGGCTTCTTGGTTTCAATCACTCCGATGGCACCCAGTACCCTGACATCGGCCACCTGCGGCAACAAAGCCGCCGGTGTCAGTTCCTCTTTCAGCTGTGCTTCAATGCGGAGTACCTTCTCCTGCCAGCCTGACGACAACAACAGACGCACGGAAGCCAGTGCCACGGCACAAGCCAGCGGGTTGCCCATAAACGTAGGACCGTGCATGAACGCACGTGGCTCCTTGGAAGAAATACAGTCGGCCACCTTTGCCGAAGCCAGCACCGCCGAGAAGGTCATATACCCTCCGGTCAGTGCCTTGCCGATGCACATGATGTCCGGTTCCACCTGCGCATGTTCCCATGCAAACAATTTCCCCGTACGTCCGAAGCCTGTGGCAATCTCGTCAAAGATCAACAGCATGCCGTGTTCCCGACAAAGGCGTGCCGCCTCCCGCAAATACTGCGGATGATAGAAACGCATTCCGCCGGCCCCCTGCACTATCGGCTCTAAAATCAGTCCCGCCAGCTCACCGTGATGCTGATTGATGACTTCACGCAAGGGTTCGATGTCCCTCTCGTCCCATTCCGCATCGAAACGGCACTGCGGAGAAGGTACAAAATAGCGCACCGGAAGGGCCGAACCAAACAGGCTGTGCATGCCCGTTACCGGGTCGCATACCGACATGGCGTTCCACGTATCGCCGTGATAGCCCGAACGGATGGTCACAAAATTGTTCTTCTCCGGATGACCTGCCACAAACTGATACTGCACCGCCATCTTCAAAGCCACTTCCACAGCCACCGACCCACTGTCGGCATAAAAAATGTATTCCATGCTGGGAGGCACGATTTTCAGCAATTCCTTTCCCAATTCGATAGCCGGCTCGTGTGTCAGTCCCCCGAACATCACGTGTGACATCCGGTGAAGCTGTTCTTCTATTGCCTGGTTCAACACCGGATGATTGTATCCATGCACAGCACACCACCACGATGACATGCCATCAATCAGTTCCGTACCGTCGGCCAGCGTCAAGGTACAACCCTGTGCCCGTTCCACCTTATAAGTGGGCAGCGGATTTGAAGTTGAAGTGTACGGATGCCACAAATGGTTCCGGTCAAATTCGTCAAACAATTTCTCACAATTCATATCCTGCCTCCTTTATACGTTCTTTGTCTTTTGTTACTTTTGAGCCAAGGGTAGTCAGCAAATCCCCCACAATGGCCGAATTGATTCCCACATACAGCGCACGGTCCACCGTCTCCTCGCTCAACTGCGAGCGCCCTCCGGCAAAGCGAAGGAAAGCCGTCGGGTTCACCATGCGGAACATGGCCACCGTACGCAGTACCTCTTCCGCCGTCAGCGGCTTTGCGTGTTCCAGCGGCGTTCCCTTGATGGGCTGCAACAAGTTCAACGGGATGGACTGTACCTCCAGTTCCCGCAAGGTCAGTGCCAGTTCTACCCGCTGGGCCGGCGTTTCTCCCATGCCGATGATGCCTCCGCTACACACGTCCATGCCCGCCCGACGAGCTGCCTGGAGCGTTTCTATCTTCTGTGCCTGCGTATGCGTGGAACACAAGGTCGGAAAGAACGAAGGTGCCGTTTCCAGGTTGCAATGATAACGGCTCACCCCGGCACGATACAAGGCCGCAAGCTGTTCTTCCGTTGCCAGTCCTAACGACGCACACAATTCAATCTTACTGTGCGCCCGAAGGTATGCAAAGTGCTCGCAAAGTTTCTCCACCTCTCCTGCTGAAGGCCGACGACCACTGGTCACCAATGAGAAACGAGCCACACCCTGGTTCTCGTTCATCTTTGCCTGACGCAGACACTCTTCTTCGCTCACCAGTCCGTACTCCTCCACACCCGTGTGATGATGCACCGACTGGGCACACCATTTGCAGTTTTCAGGGCAACGACCCGACTTGGCGTTAATAATGGAACACATGTCAAACTTCCGTGAAGCGTATGCCACCGTAATGCGGTGAGCCACCTCACACAGTTCCTCAAAAGGCGCTTCCTCGAGCAGCCACAAAGCCTCTTCCGAAGTAAGCATGCCTCCTTCCTTTATCTTCTCTTCTAATTTCTGTAATCTTTCCATACGTATTTATCCTAAAAAAGAAGGGATGTATCCGCTTCGGTTAAGTCTGTCAGACTTGACCTGAAACGGGTACACCCCTTCCGGTTATTGTTATCTTATTTATTTCCTCTAAAAGCAGCGCAGGCACTTCTTCCCTTTGCGGCACCAGCAGACACCACAATCTTGTCCGGTCTGTTTCGAATAGACTTCCTCCAAGCCCTAGTCCTCCACTTCCAAAGAGTGCATCTTCCTCTGAAAGGTCAGTCCATGACGTGCCTTCTGTTTTCTTTCCCTCGCACACTGCCGTTTTCTGCTTGCCCAATGAAGCATCTGCAATTCCTCGTCCCACCTGTCCGATGGTGACATGACGGTGCAGGCTCACAAACGCAGCATATTCCTTCCGGCTCCAGCGACGGAACCGAAGCATGACCTTTTGCGAACAGGGAGTGATACGATGCATCTGTTTTCTCTTTGTTTAAATGTATGGCTGCAAATGTATAGAAAAATCTACAGAAAATGCAAGGATTGAGGAGAATACGTTTTTTCGGTCTACAAATTCGCTTTTATCTTCTTTTCTATCTCTGCATCTGTTGTCTTTTCCGCATAGCCTTGAAACTTTGCAATTATCGTGCGATCTTTACCTATCAAGTAAAACTGCGGAACTCCGCTACCAGCCTGATAATCATTTATAAGTTTAGCAATTGTATCCTTATCGGCTGTCAGAAAACTGTATTCTATTCCCTGATTTTTCACATAGGCTTCGCAAGACGACTTCGACCTTCCCCACGTTTCCACAGCCAGCACTTCAAGCTCGTTCACCGCATATTCTTTTCTCAACCTATTCAAGAAAGGAATCGAAATCTTACATGGTCCGCAGCCTATCCCTGTGAACTGCAACAAGATGACCTTCGACTTTATACCGCTTAAAGAAACCTGCTGCCCCTTCATATCAGTAAGCGTCCAGTCTGGAGCTTTTTTACCCGTCATATCCACTGTCGCCTTCTGAGACTTCTCTCCTTTTATACGCCGCACATAATCTGCCGGATAATAATCTTCCGCCACAATTTTTCCCTTTCCATAAGGATTATACACAAAATCAGAACAAATACCCTCACTGATGCTATGCTGCATCTCCCTGCGATAACGATAAGGCATGTCATTTTCTTTTGAAATCCAGATTTTGTAAATAGATGTCGGATCATATATATACGGATTCTGCGGCATGTAACAAGCTTTACCAAAGAACTCCACCTGATACGGTGTATGGATACTTAATTCCATCAGATAATCTTTCCCCTCATCCTTCAAGCTGAGGACTATGCTATCCTGAGTGTTCAATACATACTCAAGAATGGATTTCATGCAACCAAAAGCTTGCGGCATAATAACTCTGAATGGAAGGGGACTTTTCTGAGTGAAATCATCTATCCTTACTTCTTTTTCTTCTTTCTCTATGTAAGCAAACACAGTTCCGTCATATACCCAAAGTGGTTGTCTGAATTCCTTATCCGAGGCACACAAGAAAGAATACCCCACAGCAGTATCCTGCGGATTCACATGCTCATAAATTTCTGTTGGCACACTGTACACCGGCTCTTTGTCTCCCGGTTCCCATGCCTTTTTCACACAATGATAGGTTACCGATTCTACAGCGTTCATTTTCTCCAGTACATGCGACAGATAGTCCGTCTCTCTATTTTGTCCGTAAGTCGGCAGAGCCAATAACATGGAGAAGAATAATATTACAATGATTTTCATGACATTATATTTCTATAAAAAATGAGCCCGCTCTAAAATACAGGATTACATTCCAACTTCTCTCAGAAGCATTTAAGCATAATTACAGCCCATTTTTAAAGCGGACTCAAACACAATTTACTGAAGTTTGAAGGAAACAGGTACGGTAAATTTTACCCTTACGATCTTCCCCCTCTGCATGCCCGGCTTCCACTTAGGCATGATCTGCAGCACGCGCAAAGCCTCTGCATCCAAATCCGGATCTACAGAACGAGCCACCTTGAATTCGGTAAGAGTTCCGTCTTTTTCCACCACAAACTGCACGATTACCCGTCCCTGCACATTATTCTTCATGGCATTTTCCGGATATTTCAGGTTGTTCTGAAGGAATTTCAACAACTCCTTCATTCCTCCCGGAAATTCAGGCATCTGTTCTGCAACCATAAACACTTCGTCTTTCGCTACACCGTCAGTAGGAGCCGCTACTGAATCTGGTGCAACGGTTTCTTCTTTGGCATCCTGTTTTTCGGATGCTCCCTGCGAGCAGGAGATGTTTCCGGCAACGAGTAGAGCAAAGGCCGGAAGCACGAACAGTGCATATTTGATATGCCCTGCAGCGTTTGATTTTTTCTTGTTCATCATAATGATACGTTGTTTAAGGTGAGAGAAGTTGAAATTATTGGATAACCCGTACTTGTGGTTGTAGGCCAACCCAAGCAGGTGATATTGATAGCTTTTAGTAGCAAACCCTGCCTCCATTACTTTCCTGTCGGCCAGGAACTCTAAGTTGAGTCTGACCTCGCGTTTCAGCAGCCAGGCAAAGGGATTCATCCAGCAGCAGATGCTGACCATCTCGGCAAGAAGTACATCGACAGAATGATGCTGCCTTACGTGCGCCATTTCGTGCGTCAGAATTTCACTGATTTCATCTTCCTTCACTGCGGCAGGATTCATGAAAATCCATCCGAAGAAAGAGAACGGTCCGGAAGGGTCATTCAAACATTTTACGCAGACGCCGTTTATCTCTTTTTCCGGCATACGTACAATGAGGCGATACAGACTGAATGCCTGAACCGCAAGCCGGACGAGCAATGCCACTACCCCGGCAAGATACAGATAGCCTATCCATTCAGACAGCACGAACACACGGTTCCCGGTTTCTGCTACTTCACTCCCTACCACAATCTCCGGCAGCACCGCAGAGTAATCAAAGTGAGTGAGCATAATCATGCGGTCACGGCTTTCCAGCCATTCACGCACCTCGATAAAAGGCAGAATGAATGGCAATACAAGCGACACTATCAGGATAAATCTTCTGGAACGAAAGAAGGTATCCCGCGTACATACCAGTTTATAGAGCGCGTAGAACAGGATTAATCCGACATTGACTTGAAGAAGGTATAGCATAGAAATAAGTTTTTATTTGTCTTCACGTTTTTCAATCAGGTTGATAATCTCATTCAGGTCTTCCTTGGAAATCTTCTGTTCCTTGGCAAAGAACGAAACCATCTCCTTATAAGAATTGGCAAAATAATTGCGCACAATGTTGCCCACAGACTTGCTGGTATATTCTTCCTGAGCCACCAAAGGAGTATACCGGTAAGTATTACCAAACCTTTCCGCCTGCAGGTATCCCTTCCGCTTCAGGTTGTTGATAATGGAGGCCACCGTGGTATAAGGTGGTTTAGGTTCAGCATAGCATGCCACCACATCCTTCACAAAACACGGTCCCAAGTTCCAAATAAAGCGCATGGCTTCTTCTTCCTGATAAGTTAGCTTTTCCATATCGAACGAGTTTTTCTACGAACTTTTCGCAAATCTACGAAATCATCGTAAACAATAAGCATTCAAATAGTTAATTATATTAAACAAGAAGTATATTTTCAAAATTTCCTATGACATTGCAGAAACGCAAGCGTATATAAAGAAATACGAACAGAAGATTTCTATGTTTCCTTTCCGGAAACCATACGGCTCTCCAGCCGGAAACCTACGTTTCCCGTAAAAGAAACGTAAGGTTCTGCCACGGAAAACGTAGAAAAGGAAAGAAAATTTACCCAAAAACGGATAAGCAATTATTTTCTTTTATTGAAAATAACAATAATGGCCACAATTGCTAAAAAAGCCCCAATGAGCAAAAGGGACGCCGCCCCTTTTGAAACCCCGGAGCCATGCGGCATGGGAACAAGGCAGGGGAAGTATTAACCGAAAAATGTATTACAGTTATGGGATATGCAGTTTTACATTTGGAAAAGGCAAAGGGTACGGACAGCAGGATGTCCGCACACATAGAGCGCACCGTCCACCCCAAGAACGCGGACAGAACGCGCACGCACCTGAACCGGGAATTGGTGCAATTCCCCGAAGGGGTGAGAAACCGTACGCAGGCGATAGCGCACCGGATAGAGACGGCAGGCATCAGACGCAAGGTGGGCACCAACCAGGTGAAGGCAATCCGGGTACTGCTCACCGGAAGCAACAAGGACATGAAGCAAATGGAAGCGGACGGGCAGCTTGACGGCTGGTGTAACGACAGCCTGCAATGGCTCCGGGAAACATACGGGGAGCTGAACCTCGTGTCGGCAGTTCTGCACATGGACGAAAAGACACCGCACATACACGCCACTATCGTACCGATAGTGACCGGAGAGCGCAGGAAAGCCAAAAAAGAAGAACAGAACGGGAAAAAGAAATACCGCAAGAAGAGCACGCAGGACGTGCGGCTGTGTGCAGATGATGTCATGGCAAGGCACAAGCTGAAACACTATCAGGACACCTACGCACAAGCCATGGGCAAATATGGCTTGCAAAGAGGAATAGACGGTTCGCTGGCAAAACACATCTCCACCATGCAATACTACAAGGAGCTGGTAGAGCAACAAGACAGTCTGCAGGAGAACATAGAAACCCTGCTGGGACTGGAAGAGGAAGCGCAGAAGAGGTTGAAGCAGGTCAAGGGGGAAATCAACACGCAGAAGATGAAGAACGCGGCGGTAAACGCCACCACAGCCATAGCGGACGGGGTGAGTTCTCTTTTGGGAGGCAGCAAGGTCAGGAGGCTGGAAACGGAGAATGAAAGTTTGAGGCAGGGCATTGTGAAGCTGCAAAAGCAGGTACAAGCCGAACAGAGGGAACAGAAGAACATGGAGAACCGCCACAACAGCGAGATAGTCAGGATAGACCGGAATTACCAACAGAAAATTGCAGGGTACGACAATAGGCTGAAACAGATAGATACCTATTTCCCTATCGTAACGGAACTGCTGCCCATAGCCGAGCAATGCCGGGAAGTGGGATTCACCGAGGAACTGACAAGGCGAATCGTCAGCCTGCAGCCCGTAGGGTTCAAAGGCAGGCTCTATTCGAAAGAACACAAGGAGAGGTTCAGGACGGAGCACTCAACGGCAACCGTAGAGAGAAACCCGCAGGAGAATGGGAAATTCAGGCTGTGCATTGACGGAATGCCACTTCTTGAATGGTTTAGGATGAAATTCCAAGAACTTAAAGAGAAACTGGGTGTAAGCCACACCCAAAAAGAAGAACCGAGAAAGGGGGTGAGAATGTAATGTTTTACTGAATATCTACTTCTAATGTTTGCTACGTATCTCTATTTGAAAGGTATCTAACAGAAGTGGTAAACGACTTATTTCTTTGAAAACAAAAGAAATGCTGTATCCGTCTCTCGTGTACAGCATTTTTTTGTACATTTGTCATTGACTTTTATAATATACGTGTATGAATCCATTTAAACAATCAATCCCGTAGAGTACTGTTAGTCATTAGAACTTTAAACTAATAATTTATGAAGCAGGAAGAAGTTATCTACATAGAAGGAGTTAATAAGCGAGAAATAAAATCTATCGTAAAACGGTTTTGTTCGGAAGAAAGCGGAAAAGGAGTTCGCTTCACCGTTTACTTGCATCGTTTGGAAGGAAAGGCTTATGCGCTGAATTTCCCGCAAGCAATTCCTTTTGACCTGTTTTGCGAATTACTCTTTAAACTTGATACATTGCCTAATGACAAAAGGAAAGTACGCGCATACTGCAAAAGGAAGCAGAAAGGAAGTGGATTGCCTGCCGAATCTATGATTTATGTGAATGATAGCAGTAAGTCGGACTTTGCGGCAGTAGATACTAAAGGAAATGTATACGAAGATGATATAAACACAGAACCTTATTCCTTTAAATCAACAGGGGAACAGGCTATCTATATCCCTTTCATGGATACAAAGTTTCCAAGTGCAAGCAACATACATGCTTTTCGGGCAACGGAAGAAAAGTTTAGCTTGTGGCAACGTATCTGCAATAAAGTGCAGGGATTTATGGAAGATTGGCGTTCGTGCACCTCAGGGTGTTTGCCTATAATCATAGTTCTTGGGCTTTTTTGTTATAGCGCATCACTGAACCTTCGCACAGCAGACGGCAATTTGAGTTGGTACTTACTTCTAATAGGAGTGTTGGTCGGATTATTAACTTCTTTTACGAAACATAGATATTCTATCAATGTGGTTATAGTGTGGTTTGCTATACCCGTTCTGATATACATACCCAATTACTACTTTTCCGGACCCCTCGAAAAACGTAAAGCGGTAATAGAAAAAATATATAAAGGAGGTAGGCACAAGCGCACAACCTTTGCCCGATTACGCTTTGGAAATGATGATACTTTTACAATAGGCTACAAAGTAAATGAAAATTTGATGCACGTAGGAGACACATGTATATTGAACATAGGCAAAGGACTATGGGGTATAGATGTGTGTCGTGGTGTAATGTGTAATGGCAAACAAATATGGGAACATTAAAGTTGTACTGTTTATGAAAAAATATCAATTCGATTTATCACATCCTTATTTACTGCACAGGAGTAAAGAGACTCCATACTTTTTTTTCTTTGCAGCTTTTGTGAGTTTTGCCGTAGGATTGACATCAAGAGATATTAGTCTATTCGGCATTGTCCTTTCTCTAATCCTTATGGTTGTAGGCATCAATAAATTAAAAAGGAAAGACAAGATAATGCGGATAGACAAACAAGGGATAACTACGGAAGAGAAAGGTACAATCCATTGGAATCGAATAAAAAGATGTTTTTACATAAGTTTTCCAACTACACAGTGGCAACCTAAATCCTTTTTGGAAATTGTATTAAAGAATGATGAACATATCTCCATTCTACTTAATGAATATTCCTGTAACGGTAGGAAATTACAAGCCGCAATTGACTTTTATTCAGGTAGGAAATTATTTGGACGGATTGCTCAAGATGATAAAGATGAACTGAAAGGATTACTGACGGGGTTTGCTTTTGTTCTTGTATTCATTTTGTTTGTTATGCTATTGGTATATATGAATAATTCATCCAATTAGGACTGAAATAGCTTCTCCTATTACCTTTTGAAATAAAAACGCCCAGTTTTACATTAGTGGGTGTAAAACTGGGCGTTATTTTTGTAAACTATTGATTTTCAATGTTTATTGCGGTGCGTACGGGACTCGAACCCGTGACCCCATGCGTGACAGGCATGTATTCTAACCAACTGAACTAACGCACCATTAAGTTTTTTCGTTGCTATCTCTCTCGATTGCGTTGCAAAGGTAGTGCTTTTTTTTGAATCTGCAATAGCTTTCCGAAAAAATATTCAAAAAAGTTTTACAGTCCATTTTTTAGAAAGCCACGCATAGAAGCTTCTTACAAAAACCTTGTCAGAAAACTACCATCACAGACAAACTTTTTGTCGCTTTTATTAGGAGATTGTTTATAATTCGTTACTTTTGCAAAAAACTATTTTTCTACAAAAAAAACAGCACTGAATGAAAATTGCAATCATAAAATACAATGCAGGCAACCTCTTTTCGGTAGATTGTGCACTGAAGCGACTGGGTGTGGAACCTGTCATCACCAACGACAAGGAGACACTGCTCAGTGCCGACAAGGTAATTTTTCCGGGAGTGGGCGAAGCACGTACCACCATGGATTACCTGAAAGCTTGCCACATGGATCTTCTCATCAAAGAACTTAAACAACCAGTATTAGGTATTTGCCTGGGGATGCAGCTACTCTGCCGCCATTCGGAAGAAGGTGATGCGGACTGCCTGGGAATCTTCGATGCAGAAGTCAAGCGATTCCAGTCGACCAATCCTGAAGAGAAAGTTCCTCACATGGGATGGAACACATTGTCACATCTCCGCAGCCCGCTCTTTCAAGGTATAAAAGAAGAAGAATTCGTATATTTCGTGCATAGTTTCTATGTGCCGGTCAACGAATTTACAGCGGCTACAACCGACTACATCACCCCTTTCAGTGCAGCCTTGCACAAGGATAATTTCTATGCCACCCAATTTCATCCGGAAAAAAGCGGAAAGGTGGGAGAATGTATCTTGCGCAACTTTTTGAATCTCTAATCCTGAAACATTATATAAAAATATGATAGAACTTATACCTGCCATCGATATCATCGACGGGAAGTGTGTACGACTTTCTCAGGGCGACTATCAGTCAAAAAAGGTTTACAACGAGAATCCGGTGGAAGTGGCCAAGATATTTGAAGCGCATGGCATCCATCGCCTGCATGTGGTCGACCTGGACGGAGCGGCTTCCAAGCATGTGGTAAACTATAAGGTACTGGAAGCACTGGCCGGACAGACTTCGCTGGTCATTGACTTTGGCGGAGGCATCAAAAGCGATGAAGACTTGCACATTGCCTTCGAAAGCGGAGCGCAGATGGTAACGCTGGGCAGCATCGCCGTAAAGGAGCCGGATACGTTCAACCGATGGATGGAGGTATATGGCAGTGAACGGATTATTTTAGGAGCGGATGCCAAAGACGGGAAAATAGCCGTCAACGGATGGCTGGAATGCAGCCGTCTGGAGCTGATGCCGTTCTTGGATGACTATATAAAGAAAGGTGTCGCAAAGGTACTCTGCACAGACATCTCTCGCGACGGTATGCTCAACGGACCATCTTTGGAGCTATACAAGCAAATCATGGAGGCTCACCCCGACCTGCATCTGATAGCCAGCGGAGGCATCAGCGGCATGAAGGACATTGAAGCACTGAACGAAGCAGGTATTCCGGCAGTGGTATTCGGCAAGGCTTTCTATGAAGGGCGTATCACCCTGCAGGAGTTGAAAGCTTTTCTTCCTTAACTCTTAACTCAAGAAACTGATTATGTTAGCAAAAAGAATCATACCCTGTCTTGACATCAAAGACGGACAAACAGTGAAGGGTACCAACTTCGTCAATCTGCGACAAGCGGGCGACCCGGTAGAGCTCGGAAAGGCTTACAGTGAACAAGGAGCCGACGAACTGGTTTATTTGGACATCACTGCCAGCCACGAAGGACGGAAAACGTTTACGGAGCTGGTAAAACGCATCTCTGCAGAAATCAACATTCCTTTCACCGTGGGAGGAGGTATTCATGAACTGAGCGATGTGGAACGTCTGCTAAATGCTGGAGCCGACAAAGTGTCTATCAACTCTTCGGCCATCCGGAACCCGCAGCTCATCGATGACATCGCCCGTCATTTCGGATCACAGGTGTGTGTGGTAGCCATTGATGCCCGACAGACCCCGCGAGGCTGGAAATGTTACCTCAACGGAGGAAGGCTGGAGACCGACCGTTTTCTTATGGAATGGGCGGAAGAAGCCAACAGCCGTGGAGCCGGGGAAATCTTATTTACCAGCATGGACCACGACGGGGTAAAGGAAGGATATGCCAACGAAGCACTGGCTGAGCTGGCTGACCGGCTGACCATTCCGGTCATCGCTTCCGGAGGAGCTGGCAAGAAAGAGGATTTCCGTGATGCGTTTACGTTAGGAAAAGCTAATGCCGCTCTGGCTGCCAGTGTTTTTCACTTCGGTGAAATACCAATTCCCGAATTAAAAGATTACCTTTGCAAAGAAGGTATCGCTGTGCGCAGATAACTATTTCAACTAACTATATTATATAAAGTAAAATTATGGAACTGGATTTTGAAAAAATGAATGGCTTGATTCCGGCCATTATCCAAGATAACTATACACAGAAAGTATTGATGCTGGGATTCATGAACAAGGAAGCCTACGAGAAAACCATGGAAACGGGTAAAGTGACTTTCTTCAGCCGTACCAAAAACCGCTTGTGGACCAAAGGAGAAGAAAGCGGAAACTTTCTGCACGTGGTTTCGGTAAAAGCTGACTGCGACAACGACACACTGCTCATCATGGTACATCCGGAAGGTCCTGTCTGCCACAAGGGTACAGATACTTGCTGGGGAGACAAGAATGAGCAGGACATCATGTTTTTGAAAGAGTTGCAGGATTTCATTGACCGTCGCCGTCAGGAAATGCCGGAGAAATCGTACACCACCAGCTTATTCAATTCGGGAGTCAACAAGATGGCACAAAAGGTGGGCGAAGAAGCTGTGGAAACCATCCTCGAAGCCTGCAACGGAACCGACGAACGCCTGATTTACGAAGGAGCCGACCTGCTTTACCACTTGATTGTACTGCTTACTTACAAAGGCTACCGCATTGAAGACTTGGCCCGTGAATTGAAAGAGCGTCACAGTGCCACCTGGAAAAAACACTAATCACGAGATATGGAAGAACAACCACTCATTTCTTACCAGCACGTAAACGTGAGCCTGCAAGGGCAGGAGATTCTTTCGGATGTAAACCTGGAACTCCGAAAGGGCGAATTTGTCTATCTCATCGGGAAGGTGGGTAGCGGAAAGTCTACTCTCCTGAAAACCATCTACGGTGAGGTGGAGATTGATGACGGAGAAGCATGGGTGCTGGGAAATGCCATGCGTAGCCTGAAACAAAAGGATCTCCCTACCCTTCGCCGGAAACTCGGTATTGTGTTTCAGGACTTTCAGCTATTGACAGACCGTACCGTGCACGAGAACCTGAAATTCGTGCTTAAAGCTACAGGCTGGAAAAACCGTACGGAAATAGAACGGCGAATTGGAGAAGTCTTACAGCAGGTAGGCATGGAAAACAAGGGATATAAAATGCCCAACGAACTTTCCGGTGGAGAGCAGCAACGTATCGTTATCGCCCGGGCCATCCTGAACAAGCCGGAAATCATACTGGCCGACGAGCCGACTGGCAACCTGGACGTGGATACCGGACGCCGCATCGTGGAATTATTGCAGGACATCTGCCGCCAGGGCTCAGCCATTCTGATGACTACGCACAACTTGAACTTGAACTTGCTTTCGGAATATCCCGGAAAAGTGTACAAATGCGAACATCACCGGCTTACGGAAACGACAAATTCATAAAAAAGACAAAGGAGTAAAAGGATTTTTGCCAAAATGACCTCAAAATAGGGTTTTTATTATTACATTTGCTCCCGAAATTAATTAATTATAGAACATTTAAAATTCGAAACGTAAAATGAAAGTTTTAAAGTTTGGAGGTACATCTGTGGGTTCTGCACAAAGAATGAAAGATGTGGCCAAATTAATCACTGACGGCGAACAGAAAATTGTAGTCCTGTCTGCCATGTCAGGTACGACTAACACATTAGTTGAAATTTCGGATTATCTGTACAAGAAAAATCCAGAAGGTGCAAATGAAATCATCAATAGACTGGAAGCAAAATATAAACAGCACATTGATGAATTGTATTCTACCGAAGAATATAAACAGAAAACACTGGATTTTGTAAAATCTGTATTCGATTACATTCGTTCTTATACGAAAGACATATTTACTTTATTTGAAGAAAAAGTCATCCTGGCTCAGGGAGAAATCATCTCTACCAACATGGTGACCAATTACTTGTGCGAACAGGGCGTAAACGCCACATTGATTCCGGCATTGGAATACATGCGTACCGACAAGAACAGCGAACCGGACCTGACTTACATCCGCGAAAAGCTGTCGGCACAACTGGAAGCTAACCCGGATTATGAAATCTATATTACTCAGGGATTTATCTGCCGCAACGCGTACGGTGAAATCGACAACCTGCAACGTGGAGGAAGTGACTACACTGCTTCTCTGATTGGGGCCGCCATCAATGCCTCTGAAATCCAGATCTGGACAGATATCGACGGTATGCACGACAACGACCCGCGTGTGGTAGACAAGACTTCTCCGGTACGTCAGCTTCACTTTGAAGAAGCAGCTGAACTGGCTTACTTCGGTGCGAAGATTCTGCATCCTACTTGTATCCAGCCGGCTAAATATGCCAACATTCCGGTACGTTTGCTGAACACCATGGAACCAACCGCTCCGGGTACACTGATTTCTAACGATACGGAAAAAGGTAAAATCAAAGCAGTAGCTGCCAAAGACAACATCACGGCTATCAAGATCAAGTCAAGCCGTATGCTGCTGGCTCACGGTTTCCTCCGCAAGGTGTTCGAAATCTTTGAAAGCTACCAAACTCCTATTGATATGGTATGTACTTCAGAAGTGGGTGTATCAATGTCGATTGACAACACGAAACACCTGAACGAAATCGTAAACGACCTGAAGAAATACGGTACGGTAACGGTAGACCATGACATGTGTATCGTTTGTGTAGTTGGTGACCTGGAATGGGAAAACGTAGGTTTCGAAGCAAAAGCACTAGATGCAATGCGTGAGATTCCAGTACGTATGATTTCATTCGGCGGAAGTAACTACAACATTTCTTTCCTGATTCGTGAATCAGACAAGAAACAGGCTCTGCAATCTTTGAGCAACGTGCTTTTCAATGGTAACCAGAAATAAAAGCAACCTTTTATAAAAGCTAAAGGCGGAGGATACGGTCAGTAAAAACCGCATCACCGCCTTTTTTATTCTTCTAATATAATAACAATCACAACTAAACTCGTTTTATGAAAGCTAATTTTCCAATAGAACAATTCCGGAAACTGGAAACTCCATTTTATTATTATGATACGAATCTGCTCCGTGAAACTTTGAACAAAATCAAGGAAGAAGCAGGAAAATACAATAAATTCTGTGTGCATTATGCAGTAAAGGCAAATGCCAATCCGAAAGTGCTGGGAATTATCCGTGAAAGCGGACTAGGTGCCGATTGCGTGAGTGGAGGAGAAATCCAAGCGTCCATCAAAGCCGGTTTCCCGGCTAGCAAGATTGTATATGCCGGAGTAGGAAAAACAGACAAGGAAATCAATTTGGGACTGGACTATGATATTTTCTGCTTCAACGTAGAGTCTATCCCGGAACTGGAAGTTATCAATGAGTTGGCCGCCGCAAAGAACAAGATTGCCCGTGTGGCTTTCCGTATCAATCCGGATGTAGGCGCTCATACGCATGCCAACATCACTACCGGACTGGCAGAAAACAAATTCGGTATCAGCATACAGGATATGGACCGCGTGATTGACTTGGCACTTGAAATGAAAAACGTGAAGTTTGTGGGCTTGCACTTCCACATCGGCTCACAGATTCTGGATATGGGTGACTTTGTGGCACTCTGCAACCGTGTGAATGAGTTACAGGAAAAGCTTTTTGCTCGCCAGATTATCGTGGAACATATCAACGTGGGAGGTGGCTTAGGCATTGATTATGCACACCCTAACCGCCAGCCGATTCCTGACTTTGCAGAATATTTCGCGACTTACCACAAACACCTGCACCTGCGCCCGCAACAAACGCTTCATTTTGAATTGGGACGTGCTGTAGTGGGACAATGCGGAAGTCTCATCACCAAGGTGACTTACGTGAAACAAGGTACCAACAAGCAATTTGCCATTGTAGACGGAGGTATGACCGACCTGATTCGACCGGCTTTATATCAGGCTTATCATAAGATTGAAAACCTGACCTCGGAAGAACCTGTAGAAACATACGATGTGGTAGGTCCGATTTGTGAATCATCCGATGTCTTTGGAAAGGCTATCGACCTGAACAAAGTACATCGTGGCGACCTGATTGCCCTGCGTTCTGCCGGTGCTTATGGCGAAATTATGGCTTCAGGATACAACTGTCGTCCGCTTCCGCAAGGATACACCTCGGACGAGTTGGTATAAACAACAAGCGAAACATCATTTATTATTGAACAACTCAAAGGTAAATTTGCATCCCACGGAGGTAAATTTACCTTTTTCATTTCCGATAAAGACACCCACATCAAACAAGTGGGTAGCAAACCCGTAACCGAATTCCAGGTAAGGATTCAGATGAGGCATAAAAAGGATACCCGTATAAATACGTTCCTTCTGTACGAACGACAACAGACGAGTGACCGGATATAAGAGTATGAAAGGTGCCTCAAAAGTCAGATTTCCTCGTATGTAGTGACTGGAAGCATTATACCAGCGACCGTCCAGCATCTGAAACGTACCTCCAATATCGTCATTCCATCCCTGAGGAAGATTCAAGTTGGCAAAATGCGCATAATCCACAAAGTACATATCCGACTGGTTAGTAAACATTCCAGCCCCCACATGATAAGCCAGTGAACGCACATTTTTCAAACGAATGACCTGCTCTACAGAGCCTTCAATTCGTTCGTAGGTACCGGAGTTCTTTAAGACTTTGATACCCCGTTCATAATCCAGCATAAAGGTAGGAAAGAAGGAACCGACATTTATCTTTCGGTTACCGTTCATATAGTAATACATACCCGGCGTCCATTCCAAACGAATACGAGGAGCAAAACTATTATAATTGGAACGTACACGCGCTTCTACCTCCGGTGAACTTTTTGTATATCGCCAATGCATGGCCAAACCTGTGCCCAGCTTTAAGCCGTTACACAGCTCTATATTATGCGATACATCCACATATACATCCTTAAAGTAATCCAGTTCCAGTCCATCGAACGTAAAGGCACTGTCCGGAATCTGCTCCAGCTGATCAAGCACAACACTACTGTAAATACGGTTACCATTTCCTCCATGTATCTCAATGGACCCCAGCTTTCGAGGGTTGTAAATATATTCCACATCTGCCTTGGCATAAAATTCTTTCTTTGTAAAATTATAACCAATCTGAGGAACAATACGCAACAGGCGCCCGTCATGGAAAAGCTTGTTGTACTTAAACACCTGTCGATAGGATATTCCGTTCCGGTGGCTATAACTCACTAATAAGGGATTGATAATCGGAGAGCAGTTAATGCTTCCCACTTTAGAGATGTCAATGTCATAACTGCTGATCAAGGCATCCCCCAACTGGCCCAAGAATACCATGTTCTTCTTCAGTTTCGTAGGCTCTGCCTTTATCGTATCGGCCTCCCGTTTCAATCGCCGCTCATCTGCCGAACGGTAAAGCGAATCCTCATAAGCAGACAAAGGAATCGGACGGATGCGGTTGAACGAGTCACGCTCCACCACAAGCCGGCTAGTATCACACGACAAGATATAAGAATTCGACAGATTATGGTCGTTCGTTTTCTTGACAATCCATTCCTCCCCCGGCTTACGATAAACGACCGATGAATACTTCATCCACCCCGTGTACTTCATCTCCAGATGATTCTTCAGGAACTTGAAGTTCAAGTCAAGATTCAACAGTACCGGAAGATATTTCGTATCGTCCTCCTCTCCCATTTGCATGCTCAGTTGGAACCTTACCAGGTCATAACGTCCCTTGAGATTCATTCTTCGGATAGTCCAGTCGGCTGATGAAAGCCACAGAAAACCTTCCACCAACTGCGTGCTCCGATAACGAGGTACGACACGAATGCAATACAATTCTCCCCCCAGCCGGTGTTCTACCCTTTCAAGCAAATAATGATAATGCACCTGGGCCTTTCTGTTCAACGGTGAAAGTATCCTGTTGCCCATCAGCGAAGGAGCATAAATATTGAACTTCATGTAGTCCATAATGTCGAATATCTGCCCTCTGGTGCTGGGGAAAGTCGTAGATATTGCCCTGACCTTTCGGTCATAAATGGCAGGAGCCGTATATTGCAGTTCACTGATAGACTCATGAAAATAATCATTAATTCCCTTCTCCAGGCGAAACATGGAAGGTACATACTTGATAATCCGGTTTTGCTTGTGTACTTTCAAATGACCTTTCAGATACAAATCGCCCTTGTATCCCTTCACTTCATGCGAATAAATGGAAGCAGAATGAAACATATGCTCCATAATAGAATCGGCAACGACAGGCTTTTTCGGAAGAGCTGGAGCATTGTCGCGAGCCATTCCTTGTCGCGGAAAGCCGCTGAGCAGACACACCATCAGCAAGCCCCACAAAGCTACATATAAGCCTTTCAATTTTCGCATATTCATGGCAAATATATAACAAACCACTTATCTGAAGCCATTTTTATGAAGAAAAAAAAGAATATTTTCAATTTTTCTTTGTACCTTTGTGCTAAATAACATGGTTTTGGAACATTTTATGGTAAAAAAGGAATTAACAGAAGCTGAGATTGCCGAAAGTATACCAGATTTATGGCAACCATTAACACAGCAACAACGCGAACTGCTGGCACAAAACTTTACGATTCAGAAATACAAAAAGAACGAAACGATTTATTGCGAAGGTGAAACACCAGAGAATTTAATGTGTTTGCTGAACGGAAAGGTAAAAATCTACAAGGATGGCGTAGGAGGACGCAGCCAAATTATCCGAGTTGTAAAGGACAAAGAATATTTTGCCTATCGTGCCTATTTTGCGGAAGAGAACTTTGTGACCGCAGCAGCTGCCTTTGAACCATGTACCATGTGTCTGATTCCTATGCCTATCATCGTACAGTTGATTATGGAAAATACGGAGCTTGCTATGTTTTTCATCAAACAATTGTCGAAAGACTTGGGAATTTCGGATGAAAGAACTGTCAACCTGACCCAAAAACACATTCGGGGACGTCTAGCCGAATCATTGCTCTTCCTGAAAGATACTTACGGCATGGAGGAAGACCAGTGCACACTAAGCATCTATCTCTCCAGAGAGGATTTGGCCAATCTTTCTAACATGACCACTTCCAATGCCATCCGAACTTTATCAAATTTTGCCGCCGAAAAACTGATTATCATCGACGGACGAAAAATAAAGCTCATTGACGAAGAGAAATTAAAGAAGATAAGCAAGATTGGATAAACTTTTGTGGATAAACATCCCATGTTTGTTCATTCATCAAGTGATATTGTTTCTACAACAAAAGAAACAATATCACTTTTTTTATGTCTCTAAATCCCAATACCTGCGTATTCAATTCCTTATATAAAAACTTGCTAAATTCATTTTACGAACGTACTTTTGTGTCAAAATATCATTTATATTACATTTATACTGACATGGGAAATACCACACACAAAGAAGAAACCCACAAAACTCTTCTCGCCCGGATGCGACAAAGACTGAAAGAACGAAAACGCCGGGTGATGCGCCTCATCGAGTTGAAACGTCTTCGGAGAATACGTAAAAAGACTGTACCCGGGTACACCTATTGCAAGAATTGCGGTACCAAGCTAGAGGGAATGTATTGCCATTGTTGCGGACAATATGCCCTCGACATCTACCAACCTTTCTGGAAATACCTCAGACAATACATTGAAAATGTCTACCAGTTTGACAGCAAAATCTGGCAAACTTTGTGGCTGATGTTCACCCGCCCCGGATTCTTGACCAACGAATTCAATGCCGGAAAAATCAATTCCTACGTACATCCTTTCCGGCTCTATATGTGCATCTCCGTCGTTTTCTTTACCCTTTTCTTCATGATAGCCTCCGACAAAGCCAATCAGGCATTGCAAGCTGTAAGCTCACTAAACATCAACGACAGAATTGTAGCACAGCTCAAATCATCTGCTACCCTGCCCGATACATGTGTGTATGTATACCAAGGCCCTGAGTTAGTGAAAGCCTTTCAAGAAAGAGGAGTAGAAAAGGCCGAGGAGCTGTTCAAAGTGCAACGCCTGGACGACCGGTTCTCTCTTTCCTACATGCGAATGCCCCAAATCGTGGCCGACTCCTGCCTGCATGAAACAACTCTCCGGCAAAAAGACCTGAATACTATTCTGAATCTGAAAAAAGTACAAGGTGAATACTTGAATAATCTGATTGAGGAAGAAGAGATTACCTCTGAATCCCTGCAAGCCGCGCGCCATTTCCTGGTAGACTCCACCGGTACCGCTCTTACTCCCGTATACGAATGGAGAGAAGACCATAACGATGAAGCACAGCAACTTCGTCAGGAATCCTTTCTCAACCAGTTTTTTGGAGATTTATCCAAATGGACTCCGCTCTACATGATGTTCCTTCTGCCACTGTTTGCCTGGCTTTTGCAGGGAATGTTCCGGAAATCTAAACTTCCTTACATGTGGCATTTCGTACACGCGATTCACCTGAATACCGTGTTTCTGATACTGATTCCTATTCCACTGGTACCCGTGCTGACAAGTGACACTTTTATGGAATCACTTAAGGGAAACATGCCAATGTATACTCTCCTTATCTTCGTAGCAGGCATGTTTGTGTACACCTACATTTCCCTGCACACGGTATACCGCCGGGGATGGATACGTACATTTGTCAAGACAATCGTTTTCCTGGCTGTCTTTACCTTCATTTCACTAGCCATTGCGGCTGCGCTATTGGTATTCCTGCTTTCCACTCTTTCTGAGCAGCTTTAATATCAAACATTCACATAAAAAGAGCACTCCCGAGACATAACATTCATCTCTCAGAAGTGCTCTTTGCTTCAATATCCCTCATTTAGTCACTTAGATTTCCCGCAAAGCCTTACAGAGCTGGTCGGGACAAGAAGTCGGCTTCCCGCCACAACGGATACCTTCCAGACGAGCAATCACTTCATCTATTTTCATACCTTCCACCAGGGCTGAAATCCCTTTCAAGTTTCCATTGCAACCACCGGTAAAATGCACGCCCTTCAGTATGCCATCCTCTACCTCAAAATCAATCTGAGAACTGCATGTTCCCATCGTACGATAAGTATATTTCATTGTCATCAATATGCTAGTCGAGTTAACATAAAAAGAGAACGGAGCACCACTTGCCGGATCATTCCGGCCGGATACTCCGTTCCGTCATTATCTTTCAAGAAAAGCTTATTCAGCGTCTTCTTCCGGTTTCATGTTAGTATATACGGTCTGTACGTCGTCAAACTCTTCCAGACGTTCTACCATCTTATCGATAGTTTCACGCTGTTCCGGAGTCACATCTTTCAGGTCGTTCGGAATGTAAGTGAAATCACCACCGACATCTTCAAAACCACATTCTTCCAGATGCTTCTGAATAGCCGCATAGCTCTTCGGATCACCGTAGATAGTGATAGTTCCTTCTTCCGGATCTTCATCGAATTCGTCTTCTACGTTGTAGTCAATCAAGTCCAGAATCAGTTCCTCCATATCCAGTCCGTCTTTCTTCTTGAAAGTAAACACACACTTGTGGTCGAACAAGAAAGCCAATGAACCAGTTGTTCCCAAGTTTCCGCCAAACTTGTTGAATACCGAACGAACATCAGCTACGGTACGAGTGGTATTATCAGTCAGTGTATCTACGAATACGGCGATTCCGTGAGGACCGTATCCTTCGTAAGTCATGCTCTTGTATTCGCTTTGGTCCTTACCCATTGCGTTCTTGATGGCACGTTCAATGTTATCCTTCGGCATGTTTTCACGCTTACAAGTAGCGATTACCGAACGCAAAGTCGGGTTGTTTTCCGGTTCCGGACCGCCAGCTTTTACCGCAATTGCAATTTGTTTACCCAGACGTGTAAAGGTCTTTGCCATGTGACCCCATCTTTTCAGCTTTGCAGCTTTTCTATATTCAAATGCTCTTCCCATTGGATGATATTTTAAATTTATTTTTAATGAGTTTCTTTTTCACTATTCTGTACCAGCTTACAATATTTCCAGTACGACACACCAGCGAGACACAAGCATATTGCCCCGCCCGTGATAGCCAGCACATTTCTCCACGTTTCATTCGAAGAAAAATGCCAGAGCACCATTCCAGCCTGCAGAGCCAGAAACAATTCGATGTAAAAAGCCGCCAGGTATCCCCTTTTGGCTTTTATGTGATAATCTGGTTTAATATTGTAACGCATCATTTTTTACAGTTATCGAAGCACTGCTCCCAGCTTGTTCTGCAAGTTACCAATCAACTTCTGCATGAACTTGTCAATCTGCTTGTCGTTCAGTGTAGCGTTTTCATCCTGAAGCATAAAGCTTACAGCATAGCTCTTCTTGCCAGCTTCCAAGTTCTTTCCTTCGTACACGTCGAACAATTCTACAGACTTGAGCAATTTCTTATCGGTTTCGCAAGCAATCTTTTCGATTTCAGCAAATTGCACCTTCTTGTCAATCAGCAATGCCAAGTCACGTTTTACAGCCGGGAACTTGGAGATTTCCCTGTAGCTTACCGTATTGCCCTTGATGGCCTTCATCAGTTCTTTCCAGTTCAGGTCGGCATAGTACACTTCATTATCGATATCGAACGCTTTCTGAATCTTCTTGCAAACCACACCAAAGGTAGCCAGCAATTTACCGCCACGGGTGTGTACAGAGATAGCTACCGAGTAGATGTCATCTGAAAGGTTACCGAACACCAGTGAGCCAAAATTCACACCCAGGCGACGAAAAATGTTCAGCACGTAAGCCTTCAGTTCATAAACTGAAGCGTTTTCGTCGGCATGAGCCCACGAGTTGCTTACACGCTTTCCAGTAACCCACAAGCCCATGTGCAACTCTTCTGAATAGCCTGACAACACTTTTTCCGGATTCTTCTTCTCTGCATGGAAGTGATAGCAGTTACCGAATTCGAAGAACTTCAAGTCAGCATTCTTGCGGTTGGCATTGTGCTGGATGCTTTCCAGACCACCAAAGAGCAAAGTAGCACGCATCACGTTCAGGTCGTTGCTCAACGGGTTCATCAGGCGTACCAGATTTTCCGGTTTGTAAGTTTCCAGTCCGTCGTAATAAGCGGCCGCAGTCAAAGAGTTATTCAGGATTTCATTGAATCCGCAACCCACCAGCTGTTCGCCTACCAGGTTCTGGAGTTTCACCGATTTATCCACTTCTCCCTTCACGCTCAGGCTTGATTTCAGGGTAGTAGGAATTTCTACATTGTTATATCCGTAGATACGAAGAATATCTTCTACCACGTCGCACGGACGCTGCACGTCTACACGGTAAGGAGGAATCTGCAAAGAAAGACCTTCAGCCGTTTCTTCCACAATTTTCATTTCCAAGCTGGTTACGATGCTCTTCACCGTTTCTGCCGGAATTTCCTTTCCAATCAGCGAGTTTACATAATTATATGAAAGTTCTACCGCGAAATCGGCAATCGGGTTCGGATAGTTATCCTTGATATCAGAAGCAATTTCACCTCCGGCCAGTTCTTTCACCAGCAGAGCAGCTTCCTTCAAGGCATAGATAGTGATGTTCGGGTCGATGCCACGTTCGAAACGGAAAGAAGAGTCGGTGCTCAATCCGTGACGGCGGGCAGTCTTACGCACCCATGTAGGATGGAAGTAGGCACTTTCCAAGAACACGTCAGTAGTAGCCTCAGTAGTACCTGAATCCAGACCTCCAAACACACCGGCGATACACATCGGTTCTTCCGCGTTGCAAATCATCAGGTCTTTGTCAGACAATTTACGTTCCACTTCATCCAGTGTAACGAACGGAGTTCCTTCGGCACAAGTCTTCACCACAATCTTGCCGCCCTTAATCTTGTCGGCATCGAAGCAGTGCATCGGCTGGCCGTAAGCATGCACAATGTAGTTGGTAATATCGACAATGTTATTGATAGGACGCACACCGATAAGGCGGAGCTTGTTCTGCAACCATTCAGGACTTTCCTTTACCGTTACTCCCTTGATGGCTACTCCAGCATAACGCGGGCAAGCTTCGGTATTTTCCACCACGATGTCGATGTTCATGTCGTGATTGTCTACCTTGAAAGCATCTACCGAAGGACGCTTCAACGTAGCTTTATGACCGTTTTGAATAAGCCATGCGTAGAGGTCGCGTGCCACACCGTAGTGTGAGCAGGCATCGGCACGGTTCGGAGTAATGTCCACTTCGAGCACGTATTCGCTCTTCACGTTATAGTAATCCTTGGCCAGTGTACCCGGAACTACGTCAGTAGGCAATACGATGATACCTTCGTGGCTTGTACCCACGCCAATTTCATCTTCGGCACAAATCATACCGTTTGATTCCACGCCACGGAGCTTCGACTTCTTGATGGTGAAACATTCGTCACCATCGTACAGTTTTGTACCCAGCGTAGCTACGATAACCTTCTGTCCGGCAGCGACGTTAGCGGCACCACAGACAACCTGCACAGGTTCTCCCTGTCCTAAGTTGACGGTCGTAATATGCATGTGGTCAGAATTGGGATGCGGCTCGCAGGTCAGCACTTCGCCTACTACCAGACCTTCCAATCCTCCCTTGATAGTTTGAACTTCTTCCACTCCCCCAGTCTCCAGACCGATGGAAGTCAGTGCGGCTGCCACTTCGTCCGGAGTAAGGTCGAAGTCGACGTATTCTTTCAGCCAGTTATAAGAAATATTCATATCGTAATAGTATTTTATAATTTCCCAAACAATGATGTGCAAAGTTAATACATATTTGGGATATAAGAGGTAAGACAAAAAATATTTTTAGCCAAAAACCATCAGAACGGTACATCGGGCACAGGTGCACCAAACGGATTGTCGGGCATAGGAGGCATCTCTGCGGGTGGAGGTGGTACAAAGTCCTGTCCGCCGCCGTTATTCATCTTCGAACGGAGCACCGGAGCCTTCTTCTCTTCACCCGGCATCGGTACAATCATGTCGTCATCAGGGTTCTGAAAACGGGCATATTCGCCACGGAAACGGAGCAGCACATCACCCACGGCACCGTTACGATGCTTGGCGATAATGATTTCGGCCATGCCGTGCAGGTCGTTTCCTTTCTCGTCGGTGTAAATCTTGTAGTATTCCGGACGGTGGATAAAGCACACCATGTCGGCATCCTGCTCAATGGCTCCCGATTCACGGAGGTCACTCAATTGCGGACGCTTTCCGTCGATACCTTCACGGTTCTCTACTCCACGGTTCAACTGGCTCAGCGCGATAATCGGGATGTTCAGCTCCTTGGCCAATCCCTTCAACGAACGCGAAATGGTGCTGACCTCTTCCTGACGGCTTCCGAACGACATACCGCTGGCATTCATCAGCTGGAGGTAGTCGATGATGATGATTTTCACCCCATGCTCACGTACCAGACGACGTGCCTTAGTTCGCAATTCGAACACGGACAAAGAAGGCGTGTCGTCCACGTAAAGCGGTGCGTCGTAGAGTTCTTTTATCTTGTAGTCGAGCTGTCCCCACTCGTAAGGTGCCAGCTGACCGCTCTTGATTTTCTCGCCCGGAATTTCGCAGACGTTCACGATCAGACGGTTTACCAGCTGCACGTTGCTCATTTCAAGCGAAAACAAGGCTACGGGCACTTTGCTGTTCACCGCCATGTTCTTGGCCATGGAAAGCACGAAGGCCGTCTTACCCATGGCCGGACGAGCCGCAATGATAATCAGGTCGGAGTTCTGCCAGCCGGAGGTCATCTTGTCCAGCTGATGGAATCCGCTCGAAAGTCCGCTCAAACCGTCGGTACGTGCCGCCGCCTTCTGAAGCATTTCATAGGCCTCCTGAATAACCGGATTAATCTGCGTGTAGTCCTTCTTCATGTTCTGCTGAGAGATTTCGAAGAGCTTTCCTTCAGCTTCCTGCATCAGGTCGTCCACGTCCTGCGTCTCATCGAACGCCTTGGTCTGTATATTGCTCGTAAAAGAAATCAGCTCACGTGCCAGAAACTTCTGGGCAATGATGCGGGCATGGTACTCAATGTGAGCCGACGAGGCCACCTTACCACTCAGCTGAGTGATATAGAACGGTCCGCCCGCCTCTTCCAAGTTACCGCGCGAGCGCAACTGCTCGGCCACGGTCAAAATATCAATCGGTTTCTGTTGAATAGCCAAGTCAGTAATGGCCGCATAAATCAGCTGGTGCCGGTGTTCGTAGAACGACTCCGGACGAAGAATCTCGCTCACCAGCGAATACGCATCCTTCTCAATCATCAGCGCACCCAGCACGGCTTCTTCCAGTTCGGGAGCCTGAGGCTGAAGGTGGCCGTACTCATCCATCGGCTTGGTCTTAGCCGTCTTTGCCACACGTGTATTTCTTCTCGGTTCTGCCATTTTATTTTTGTTTAAGTGGGGCAAAGATACGATTTTTTCCGTGAATCCCGATTTTCTCGAAACTTTCTGCTATATTTGAGAAACGAAAAAACAAACGACCTTATGATTACATTTCCAAATGCCAAAATAAACCTTGGCCTGAATATTATTGAAAAACGTCCCGACGGTTACCATAACCTGGAAACTATTTTCTACCCCATCCATTTGCAAGACGCACTGGAAGTAACACGAAGAGAAAATAACGATGCTCCTTATACGCTTCACGTGAAAGGTACGGCTATCGAGGGTAAGCCGGAAGACAACTTAGTGGTCAGAGCCTACGAATTACTGAAAAAGGATCATGACATACCGCCCGTTGACATCCACTTGTTCAAGCACATCCCCACAGGTGCCGGACTGGGAGGTGGTTCGTCTGATTGCGCGTTCATGATTAAGTTGCTGAACGAGAAATTCCGTCTGGCACTGAGTCTGGAGGAGATGGAAGACTACGCCGCCCGTTTAGGAGCCGATTGTGCTTTCTTCATCCGCAACCAGTCGGTATTTGCCACGGGCATCGGTAACCTATTCGAACCTGTCCGTCTTTCGCTTTCGGGCTATTACCTGGTGCTGGTGAAACCGGACATCTTCGTATCCACGCGCGACGCTTTCGCACACATCACTCCCCGTCGGCCGGAAGTTTCGTTGAAAGACATCATCTGCCAGCCGGTAGAAACGTGGAAGGACAACATGAAGAATGATTTTGAAGACAGTGTGTTCCTGAAATATCCGGAGATTGCAGCCATCAAGGACGAATTGTATGACCTGGGTGCGGTATATGCCAGCATGAGCGGATCCGGCTCATCGGTTTACGGTATCTTCCGCCAGCCGGTAGAACACGTGGACGAGAAATTTGGCGGATGCTTCTGTCGTCAGAGAGAACTGAACTAATTGGAGTCCGGTTCTT
>NZ_JBBKBF010000033.1:0-42501 GCF_037892625.1 Phocaeicola sp. ICN-14070
AATACCGTTTGTACCATCGGATTGCCCATACCCATACTTTCGAAAATACGTGGTGCAAAATAAAGTACGGCGTTGATACCCACTGCCTGCTGGAATACACTCAGCATGATACCGATAAAGATAACCATCCAGCCGTAAGTGAACAGCTTTTCTGTCTTTTCATGGGCAGTAGCCTTGATTTCCTGCAGAATTTCTTTTCCTTGTGACAGTCCGTTGATATGGCTTAATACAAACAGGGCTTTTTCGTCACGACCGGTCATAGCCAGGTAACGAGGTGTTTCTGGAACAAACAAGACTAAGAGAGTAAACAATCCGGCTGGAACGGCCTCACTGACAAACATCAGTCGCCATCCGGTTTCAATACTCCAGGCAGCAGCTTCCGGATTCATGATGCGGTTGACGCCATCCACTATTTCTACTACCGGATTCAGGTGATCGCCTAAGATGAGGAAGTTGACAAAATAGACTACCAACTGGCCGAAGATAATGGCAAACTGGTTCCAGGAAACTAACGTACCGCGGATACTGCTCGGGGCGATTTCAGCGATATACATCGGGCAGATGGCAGAAGCCAGTCCCACACCTACACCGCCTATGACGCGGTAAAAATTGAACGCTAACAGAAGCGAATAGGAGGGTTCTCCGTACGGAAATATCAAAAATTCCGGATAGTATGAGCCTAAAGCAGATAAAAAGAACATGACACCGGCCATCAGTAAAGAAAGCTTTCTTCCGAAACGGGAAGCAAAAAAGCCTGATAAAGCACTACCGATAATACAGCCTAAAAGGGCGCTTGAAGAGGTTATTCCATGCCAGGAGTCAGTGTAAACAAAGTCATCTGCTCCCATGAAGAAGGTTTGAAGACCTTTTTCCGCACCTGAAATAACAGCGGTATCGTAGCCGAACAGCAATCCTCCTAAAACGGCTACCAGTACGATGGAAAACAGATAGCTTCTGCTTCCTTTTTCTGTGTAATTCATGATAATAGGTTTTTAGAGAAATAAAAAACCGGCATACCCGGTCGGGAAAGAGACTTTCGCCGACGGGCATGCCGGTCGGATACTGATAAATCAGCGTATTAGCAATACATATTTACAATAGCCTCATACAGTTCTTGTTTTCCACTGGTCTGTTTCGGTTCACCTACAGTCTTAGCGTATGCTACTACATCTTCCAGTGTCAGCTTGCCTTCTTCAAATTCTTTACCTTTTCCGTTGTCGAATGAAGCGTAGCGGTCAGCCAGCATTTTCTTGTAAGGAGATTCTTCCAGCAGGCGTGCTGCATTTTCCAAAGCACGTGCCATGGCATCCATACCAGCGATGTGAGCGATGAAGATGTCTTCCAGGTCAGTAGAGTTACGACGAGTCTTCGCATCGAAGTTTGTACCACCGTTGCCCAGACCACCACCACGGATAATCTGCATCATAGCCTGAATCAGTTCATAGTTGTCGATAGGGAACTGGTCAGTATCCCATCCGTTCTGGTAGTCACCACGGTTAGCGTCGATAGAACCCAGCATGTTGTTGTCTACAGCTACTGCCAGTTCGTGTTCAAATGTGTGACCAGCCAAAGTAGCGTGGTTTACTTCGATATTTACCTTGAAGTCTTTGTCCAGACCGTGTGCTTTCAGGAAGCCGATAACAGTTTCAGTATCTACGTCGTACTGGTGCTTGCTTGGTTCCATCGGTTTCGGTTCAATCAGGAAAGTACCCTGGAAACCTTTGCTGCGTGCATAGTCACGAGCCAGTTTCAACATCTGAGCCAAGTGTTCTTTTTCACGTTTCTGGTCAGTGTTCAGCAGTGACATGTAACCTTCACGGCCACCCCAGAATACGTAGTTTGTACCGCCCAGTTCGATAGTAGCATCGATGGCGTTCTTAATCTGTACGGCAGCACGAGCTACTACATCAAAGTCAGGGTTAGTAGCTGCACCGTTCATATAACGTGCATGACCGAATACGTTAGCAGTACCCCACAACAGTTTGATACCAGTTTCAGCCTGTTTCTGTTTCAGGTAAGCTACTACTTCTTTCAGGTTAGCTTCGTATTCTTCGATAGTAGCTGCTTCGTCGCACAAGTCTACATCGTGGAAGCAGTAGTATTCGATACCGATTTTCTGCATGAATTCAAAACCTGCATCTACTTTATCTTTTGCAGCCTGTACTTTGTCAGGATTTCCTTTCCATGGGAAGCTCTTTGTTCCGCCACCGAACTGGTCGCCACCTTCAGCGCACAATGTGTGCCACCATGCCATAGCGAATTTCAACCATTCTTTCATCGGTTTGCCCAGGATGACTTTTTCTGCATCATAATAACGGAAAGCCATCGGGTTTTTGCTTTCTACACCTTCAAATTTGATTTTTCCAATACCCGGAAAGTACTCTTTTGTTGCCATAATATCTTTGTTTTATAAGTTAATGAATTGTTATATTTAATTGTTTGTTGATTTTTCGAGACATTCTTTCCAACGTGCGTATGCGTCGGCGTATGCCGCTTCGTCGGCAGCCTTCGGTTCAATGACAGCCAGTTTGTCGAGAGTGGCAAAAGCTTCCACATTGTTACGGTAGATGCCTGCACCCATTCCAGCTCCTTTGGCAGCTCCTACCGAACCGTCGGTGTCATAGAGTTCGATGGTAGCACCTGTGACTCCGGCCAGCGTGTCGCGGAATAGCGGACTCAGGAACATGTTGGCATGTCCGGCGTGAATTTTCCGTACATCCATTCCCATACCTTTCATGATGTCGATACCGTAGCGGAAGGAGAATACGATGCCTTCCTGAGCGGCACGAAGCAGGTGACTGCGGTTATGCAAGTTGAAGTTGACACCCTGAACGGAACATCCGGTTTCCTGGTTCTGCAGCATGCGTTCAGCTCCGTTGCCAAACGGAAGGATACTGATGCCGGCAGCACCGATAGGAGCCTGAGCGGCAACCTCGTTCATTTCTGCATAGCTTAGGTCGGAAGCTAATGTGCGTTTCATCCACGAATTGAGGATACCCGTACCGTTGATGCAGAGCAATACGCCCAGACGAGTCTGTGAAGCAGTATGGTTGACGTGTGCAAATGTATTGACGCGTGACTTAGGGTCGTAGTTGACACTACCGTTCACTCCGTATACCACTCCGGAAGTGCCAGCTGTAGAAGCAATTTCACCCGGATTGAATACATTCAGCGAAAGAGCGTTGTTCGGTTGGTCACCGGCGCGGTAAGTTACCGGAGTACCGGCTTTCAGTCCTAACTCGGCAGCTACTTTTTCCGTTACTTTACCCTGTTCGGAGAAAGTCGGACGGATGTCAGCCAGCAAGGATGCGTCGATACCGTAATAATCCAGTAAGAAATCAGCTACTTTGTTTTCCTTGAAATCCCAGAACATACCTTCCGACAATCCGGAAACTGTCGTGCAGATTTCTCCTGTCAGTCGCATGGCGATATAGTCACCCGGAAGCATCACCTTATAGATGCGTTCATAAACTTCCGGTTCGTTTTCCTTTACCCAAGCCAGTTTGGAAGCCGTGAAGTTGCCCGGTGAGTTCAACAAGTGTGACAAGCATTGTGCTTCTCCCAATGTCTGAAATGCTTTCTGACCGTAAGGTACAGCTCTGGAGTCACACCATATAATAGAAGGACGTAGCACCTGCTGGTTCTTGTCCACGCAGACCAGACCGTGCATCTGATAAGAAATACCGATGGCCTTGATTTCTTCTGCTTTTGCACCAGAAGCGGTGAGAACGGCTTGTGTAGCCAGTTTCAAATTATCCCACCAGCTCTGCGGGTCCTGTTCAGCCCATCCCTGTTTGACAGCGAGGATAGGCGCTTCTGTTTTCGGGAAAAAGGCAGATGCGGCACATTTTCCACTTTCTACATTGACCAGACTCGCCTTTACTGACGAGCTTCCTATGTCATAACCTAATACATACATCGTTATATAGTCTTTTAAAATTATCTTCTTGTTTTGTTGTAGATTTTCCGGTCAAACCGATAATACCTTGCGGCCCGGTGAGATACTCCCTGTTCGTATTCTTCCGTCGGCACGATGTATTCCATCATGGAAATCTTCTTATGGAAGTTGCGTACATCCAGTGCCTTGCCGTAAATCACCTCATACAGCATTCGCAGTTGCAGAGCGGTAAACTTCCGAGGAAGCAGTTCGAAGATGCATGACGGGTTGAATTCGATGTGCTGCCGGATAAACTTCATGGCTTCTGCAATAATCAGATTGTGGTCGAATGCCAGGTCCTTCACTTCTTCCAGTGCCACCCATTCTGCCTTGTATTCATCCAAGTTCTTGTTGAGGGTCTTGTCTATTTTTACCATGGCAAAGTAGGCGATAGTTACGATTCGTTCCACTTTGGCCTTTTCTGCTCTTTCCAGCCAGTGAACATCTTTGGGATTCTTGGTACGGTCCTTTGAACCGAACGCCTTGAACTGCATCAGGTCTACGTTCTTGAGTCCAGTCAAATCACGAAGCACTCGTTTGGCTGCATCATCCAAGTCCTCATCCATATAGATAAGGCTTCCGGGGAGTTTCATATCGTGGAAAACTTCTCCACTTTCTTCCCCCATTCTTTTTACGAGCAACACCTTTAGTTTCTCTCCATCGAATCCGATGACCACGCAGTCTACTGAGATGTGATTATTGGCTAATTGTTCAGTGTATTCCATAAGCATTTTTCTGTCTACACCGCAAAGGACGTTTTTTTTATTGATATATGCAATAGGTTTTTTGTGGGTTGTAAAACCTTATTGTTCAATAGGGTAAATATCTTATTTGATACAATATCGTGATGCGATGTTTTTGTAGTTCATACAATATGTGTAAAAGGTAATTTCCCGTGTAGGCTTATTGGCAAAAGTACAACAACCCGAAAAATCGAATTTTCAATATCTTACGTGAGGAATAGGAAAAGTCTCCTGCAAGGGACTTATTGTATTTTATGTTTATGTTGAAATCTCAGTGCTTTATTTTGAGGAAAGAAGGGGATAGTGGTAAGAATACTTATGTGTTAAAAAAATAAAAGCAGGAAATTTGTATCTTTGTCTTGTGCCGGGAGGATAAATACTTTTTAGTGGATGCCGGAGGAGGCAACGGCATTCTGTCGCAGTTGCAGAAAGCACATATCCCGTTGTCGGGCATTCATGAGATATTTGTGACGCATGCACACACCGACCATATACTGGGTGTGATATGGATGATTCGCATGGTGGCTCAGGCTATTCAGAAGGGAGAGTACCAGGGCGAACTGCGCATATATGGGCATGACAAGGTGGTACAGGTGCTCGATTGGATTTGCCGGATGACTTTACCCAAGAAGATTGTGGCACGCTTAGGAGAAGATATACTGTTGTGTGAGGTGAAGAGCGGAGAAAAATTTCAGGCCATCGGCCTGGAAGTGGAATGCTTTGACATCGCTTCTACAAAGGAGAAACAGTTTGGTTTCCGTACCTGTCTTCCTGATGGACAATCGCTGGTTTGCCTGGGTGATGAACCCTATAATGCATGCAACCAGATGTATGTGGAAGGAGCCGACTGGCTGCTGTGTGAGGCGTTCTGCTTGTATGAAGACCGGGAGCGGTTCAAACCCTACGAGAAGCACCATAGCACGGCTTTGGATGCCGGACGGTTAGCAGCCCAGCTTGGAGTGAAGAATCTGCTGCTGTATCACACGGAAGACAAGACACTGGCGACCCGTAAAGAGCGCTATACGGCAGAAGCAGCTTCGCAGTTTAACGGCAAGGTCTATGTGCCGGAAGATTTGGAGGAAATTTTACTACGTAGTAATGAATGAATTACTACGTAGTAGTCGGTCTGTTACTACGAGGTAACGGAGGAACTACTACGTAGTAGTTTTTTACTTGCAAATATAAAAAAGCAACCGCCATTCCTGAATAGGTAGGCGGTTGCTTTTATGTTAGAATTCTATGTCTGAACGCTTGTTGACAAGTAACTGATATTTAATATATCCTCCTGATTTGGAAGAATACTTCGTGTAGATGGCTGTGATGGCTCCTGTAGCTCCATTTTGAGGAAGGGCATCCAATGCAAAATTTGCATATCCGCTTACGCGTACAATCAGATTACCTTTTTTGTCCGTTTCGTCTGTAGCGTCATAGGTGAACAGAGAAGACCCGTAATACCTTTGGTTCTGATAGTTATAGGCATAGGTAGGAGTCAGGCCTTCATCTTTGAAATATTTGTTCGTGTAGGTTGCCTCAGTGGCATTGTTGAGGTAAACCGTTTCCAGGTATTGCGGGTAACGGTCGCCGTCAAAGTTACCTTCCTTATAGGTCAGTCCTTCAAAGCGAACGAGGCGCCCCAGATACTCATCAGTCAATGTCGTTTTGTAATTTTCCCGGGTGATGACAGGCAGGTTTTCTTCCGTGAGCTGTCCGAGCTCTCCCATAAAGATGTGTGCATCTCTTTCTACTTGGGTGTCAAGGTTCCGGTTGGCATAGTTCTTGGCAATGTCTTTTTCGCTGGGAATACCTCCTACGCTGAGCATATATCTGTAATTACCTATTGCGAGTCCTTTTAATTTTACGTAGAGAGTTTGTCCCACCTGATAGTACACGTAGTTGCTTACCATAAGCTTCAATTCGATGCCTGCTGTACCATCGTCTATATATACCGATTTATATACATTCCCAGCCTGATCGCTGGATATTACCTTTCCTTTTATGATATAGTTGTCGGTAATCTCCTTGTATTGGGCCAGCCCTACACCGGCACACATGTCTTTAAGTGCTTTTATGGTGATGATTTCCCCCCCATCGGTCGTAAAGTCAGCATCAGTCCAGACTTTGGCTGGAGCCGGTTCGTCAAAATCACTGTAGCAGCTGGTGGTGCAGAATGCCATGGCTGCCATTATTCCGTAAATCAATAATTTATATTTCATGATTATCTTTGGTTTAGTAGTATTAGAAACGGAAATATACGTTCAGGTAATAATTCGTACCGAACATGTAGAAATATTTGGCATCAAACGGTTCATACGTAAGCGTACTTTCCTCTTTGTTCTTGAGCAGACGGATTTGTTCGTAACCTCCGGTTTTAATACCCTGGTTGTTGAGCAGATTGTCTACGCTCAGGCTGAATCCGAGTGTGTAGGCACGGTTTATGTACCAGTTCTTTCCGATGCTGGCATTCATGACGTATGCTGCATCAAACTTCTCCTGACCTCTGATTGCGTTGAGCATTTCCGGATTTTCGAGCATGGGCTTTGTCAGTACGGCATCCGTACGGTAAAGCGGACTCATGGACAAGTACATGTTGTTGTAGTAATTCATGTCGAGCGACAAGAACCAGTTGTTTCTGCTGCGGTATGACAATCCGATGTTAGCCGCTGTTTGAGGAGTGCTTTCCACCCGTTTGTTTTTCCAATACACCTTTCCCTGGTTGATGATAGCTGCACTGTTGTCCTGAATCTGTACGTAGTTAGGATTGTTAGAGTAAGTGTACTGTCCCCAGCTGAGTGCTCCTTTCAATGCCAGTCCTTCATAAAGAGGAATGGAAGCAGCCACTTCCAGTCCGAAGTGCTGTTTGTTGATTCCACTCATGGCAAAGTTGGAGAACGTAGCTTCTACGTCATCGTAGTAGGAAATGACTTTGGTCTGGTCCTTGAAGGTGGTGTAGTAACCTGAGATACGTGCCTTGAAGTCACCGATACGCAGGTTGTAGGATGCGTCTACTCCGAATATCTTTTCTGCTTCCACACCAGGTGTTACGTCGTTGCGGGTACGTGGAGATACGAATGCCGACTGGAAAGAAGGTGCATCCTGCATGTAAATGATATTGGCTTCGAAGTTATGGGCCGATGAAAGCACATACCTGAAGTTTGCCTTGGCCTTATAAGTAAGGTAATTCAAGGTTTGAGAGTTTCCTTGTGAATTGTCCATGAACAATCCTTTTTTCCAGATACCGTCGCGCCACAAGAAAGCGTATCCAATTTCTCCTCCTAATTTTACCTGAAGGTTGTGTATAAGGTTGAAATCATACTGCAGCCATCCTCTTGTGTTGAACACATTTCCGTAATAGTCATAGCTGTATTTGTCGCCTTCGCGTACGATAGGTGCCTTACCGTATTTTTCGTAATAGTCCATATTGTTCTGATACGAAATGATGTCAATTCCGAGGTCTCTTTCTGCGAACTTGTCGATATCTACCCAGTAATCACCTCCTAACAGGTCTTTCACTTTGCTGTAGTATTCTGTCCGGTTGCGTCTGATATTCATACCTCCGTTCAGCTTGCTGTTGTTCTTGAACAAATGTGAGAACTGTGTGTAGAAGTTCCAGTCCATTTGGTCGGTATGTCGTTCTTCTACCATATTGATGGAACGGTGACCATCTCCATAATTAGGGTTGACCGGCTGATTGCGGTTGATCATGTACAGATTGTCCCAGTTGATGTGCCGTATGTTGTCGGTGTTCGATAGCCATGCTTCTTCAAGCCATGCACCGGTGGTCGTACCTTGGTAGTAACTTGGCAGATAGCGGTAATAATCCGGTCTTGGGTCGGGACCTCCGTACCATGTCAGTGCAGAGTAACCGTTCTTTCCGAATCGCAGTGAAGTGGCAAGGTTAAGTTGGGTCCGGTCTGTAATGTCGAAGGTGTAATTCAACAATGCAAGCGGTTCATGGTAATCGCGTACTCTGGCATTGCGTCGTTTGCCAGCTTGCCATCCCCAGTTTGGATTGTAGTAATTGTTTCCCACCAGATCGTATGCCTCCTGAGTGGATGCCTGTTGTGCACCTCTTTCCGTAGGAGCTCCCAGTAAGGTCAGGCTCAGTCTGTGCTGCGCATTGAATTGTTTTTCCACGGCAGCAAAATAGCCGAAGGCATTGTAGTAAACTCCGTTGACGTACGCATTGTTTCCTTGTCGCGTAGATATGGAGAATGCATACGACCATCCGTTGTCCTGCACGCCCGATGCATACGTAAGCATACCTCTGAAACGGTACATGGAATTAGAGTTCACTAGGCTGGCTCTGAACCCTTTTCTCATTTGTGAAGGACGTGTATTGATGTTGGTTACTCCACCAATACCGCCAATTCCCATTTCTCCCATTTGCAGTCCGGTAGTAACTTCCTGATTTCGGGTAGCATCGTTGAGGCCGCTCCATAAAGACCAGGGGGTATAACCGGTCATGGCATCGTTCAGCTGGATACCGTTCATGTACACATCCGAGAATTGTGAGTCATATCCTCTGACGTTAAACCGCATTTCACTGAACTGATAGGAGGCGATGTTGTTGAATACATCTTTTGAGGCGGAGAGAGAGGTCGGGAGAGACTGTGCGTCTTCCATTGTTTCAGTGTCAAACTCTGCGAAAATGGCATCGTCCATCGCCTGAGAACGGTTGGCCGGAATCATGATAACCTTCAGCTCGCGCATGTTTTTCCCTACTCTGACGGGAAGAGTCAGGTCTTCAAATTCGGCTGTTTCGAAATGCAGTTCATATTCACCAGGAGCTACCGTTTCAAATAAGAACTCACCTTGTTCGTTGGTGACAGCAGTGCGGTCACCCGGTGTCAGCACGATGTTTACTTTGTCTATCGTGGCCCGGGTAGTGCGTGATACGACGACACCTTTTATGCCCCCTCCGGTTTGAGAGAAAGCGCTGAGGCTCAGCATCGAAATCAGCAATATCAATAATGTTTTCTGTTTCATAAGATATAGATTTAATGTTACTTACCTATATAGATATACACGGGGAAGTGGTCGCTGAATCCTCCCTGGAAGTTATTGCCCACATACGTTCGTAGAGGATAGCCTTTGAACTGTCCCTCTTTCTGTACCATATAATGGCGTTTGAAAATGTGACCGTAGAATTTTGAATTATCGGCTTTTTTCAGTTTGAGCTGGTCTTTGTCCTCATTTATCAGGTTACCACTGACTACGATGTTGTCAAAGATGTTCCAAGCGTCTCCGTAGGCTAACGTGCCATAACCGGCTTTTAGTAAAGCGGCAAAAGGTGCATAATAGTCTGCGGGAGCAACCTCTTTCACCTTGATTTTGGCTCCTATTCCCTTTTCCCCGGATATGCTTTCATCCGTAGGGTCATCGTTAAAGTCTCCCATCATGACGACTTTGGTCGAAGGCCGGAGGGCTCTTACCGAATCGGCAATGTGTCGCATCTGGTTTCCTACGGCAATACGTCTGAGTGCAGAAGCTTCTTTTCCTCCTAACCGTGAAGGCCAGTGAGCTACCATAAAGAAGAAATCCTCCTGGTCAATCTTGCCCCACATGGTGACAATGTCTCTGGTTTTAAAATCGGGAAGAGAAGGGATGACCGTACGTATGGCCTTGGAACCTTCCAGTTTCAGTACATCCGGTCTGTACATGAATGCAGCGTCCACTCCACGTAATTCCGGAGAGTCATAATGCACAATCCGGTAGTTGGCAGGCGAAAGCTTTTGGGTAGCCACAATATCCTCCAGCACGTTGCGGTTCTCTATTTCGCACACGCCGATTACGGCAGGATAGTCTTTGTTGATGGCGGCAATGTCGAAAAATACTTTTTCAATGTTGCTGAGTTTCTTGTCATATTTATCCTTGGTCCATTTTTTAGGGCCTTCAGGGGTAAATTCATCATCCAATACGTCGGGGTCATTTTCCAGGTCAAAGAAGTTTTCCAGGTTATAGAATACTACCTTGAAAGGCTTTTGTGCATATCCTGACGCATAGAACGAAAATAAAGTAAGTAAGATAGTAAATAAGTGCTTCATACTTCGTTCATTTTAATTTAGGTTCCAGTCTATTGCATTGAAGTCATTCTTCACTTCGGCAGGAATACCGGGGAAGAATGTAAATCCGGTCAGGTTTTCAATTTCTGAAACCTTCTTGCAAATGGCTTTTGTAACCTTCGTTTCACTGTAAGCTTTGTTTTCCAGCCAGAAACCGATGGTTTGGAGGTCTGAGGCTTCACATTGGTTTACCCATTTGCCCGTCATGCCGGATTTGGTTCTTAGCAAGACTTTAAAATAGTGTGTCGGTACGTCTACTTTCACCCCGTTGTTATCGGTGGCTTTTGTATTATAGTTGGCAAAATAAGCTCCCGTCACTACGTAAAGAGTGTCCGAACAGGTATAGTTTTTTCTGATAACCTCTTCCAAATTTTGCCAGATGCCCTGATTAAGTTTTTGACCGATTTGCGGTGTTTGGTTAGTAAAATAGAATGTCTGTGCATTCATGTCCCGAGTAGAGTTTCTGTCAGCCGATGGAATTTGATGTCCCCGGTCGTATGTGGGATATTCCTTGTAGGCCTTTTTCACATAAATTTGATATTCGTTGCCTATTTCTGGGTCATATATCCATTCGTTAGTTCGGTCTAAACCACCCAAATAGCATTTGTGCAGAGGATAGGCCACCCACAAAGCCGTTTTATGCGATTTGTCGTAGCAGATGGAATAGTTACGCACAGCTGTTCCGTTTAACTCGGTAAGGTGTGTCACATACTGGTAGTTCGGGTTTTCCTTATAAGCAGGAATCTCGGCCCAGGCATTTGCAGACTGCGGCTTTGTGCCAGTTCCGGGTTCTGTTCCGGGAGATTTCTTCTGGCCGTCTTGCGTAAGTGTCAATGTGGTTGTTTCCCCATTTCCTATTTTAATGGAGATGCGGGCATTTCTGGCCTCTTCGCCGGTGTTTTCTGTGAAATACACATACAGCACGGTGATTCCGTCAATCAAGGTGCCTTCTTTGTCAGAAGTCGCACTTGACAGGGCAAACGAACACCATTCTTCTCCTTCCGTGATGTGGGCGTACCATTGGGTTCCCGGATTACCTTGCAGCTGTATGGCGGTATTCCCCTTCTGGGAAGAAACCGGAGCGGTGTCTTCCCATTGGGCTGTTCCCACAAGATTATTATTCTCTTCGTCTTTGTGACAAGAAAAGAGAAGCATGGACACTATGAATAGTGTGATGTAACGTAGTCTCATGGTTGTAGCGGGTTAAGATTATTATTCGTAGAGAAGTTCTAATTTGGTAAGTTGTGTATTATAACTATTATTCACATATAGTCTATAATTAGTATTTATAGAAGTACCAGACAGGTTATATATATATGTGAAATCTGTTGTATTATTCCATTTTTGAGCTTCTCCTCCTGTGATAAAAGAGTTATTGGTATCTGTGATACCGACCTCAACGTTAGTAGATGCCCCAGTTCTACTTATAGCTTTAACTTGTGTAAGTCTTTTATCTTTAATATTAGGGAATTCAATGTAAGCGCCAGCTTTCCCAATTAATAAATAAGATGAGTCACCACTTTTTGCTTTATAATATCCGGAACTTTCTCCCATAATAGCAATTTCTACATTGTCTATGGTGAAATTTTCTCTTTGTTGTTTCTTTTGAGTAGATGATGACGGAAAATCTGCCGGATAAGAATTGTCTAAAGTGAAATCTATGGTTAAAGTCTCTTGATTTCCTGAGGTTGGTTCGCTCACAGTTACAGGGACTTCAACTGATTGCTCAGTTCCTTCAATTTTTATGGTGAGGGTTTGTTTGACAGCTGCCTCTGTTGTATTAGGATTTGCCGTAACTGTAACAGTCGTTCCGTTTACTGTGGCTGATAAAATTCCTGACAATCCAGAAACTGTCAATGATTTACCCTCTGCATTTGCGAGTGTGACCTTTATATCTTGGTTTCCTCCCTTGTCTGTAAAGGTTATTGTTTTAGGATCAACGCTTGTTATTGCAGGTTCATTCGATACGAAGTCCTTTAAGTCCTCCAGATTACGTGGCATTAACTGAGCTTTCTCTTTGAAAACTGTTACAATACCGGTAATGGAACCTGTGCCAGCCTTGTAGGGTTGTCCTACAATGGAGGTGGCATTTTTATTGAAATAGACTGTCAGGTCACCAAAATTATAGGTTTTTGCTTCCCAGACTCCCGCTTCACTGATTGTTACATTACTTATGGTAGCAGGCATTCCCGCATATTCCGCCAATTTGTCCGTTGTTGTTTGAATAGGGACTACTGCATTGTTCTTGCTGACAACGGTTACATCACTAATTTCCCAGTCTGTGATTTGAGTGATTCCGTTGTAGTTTCCAAGTTTTACTTTGTCAGCCTTTAAGGAAACCTTCACCTTGTCTCCCAATGAGAAATTAGTCTGAATTTGCTCATTCAATGCACCATTGTATAATACAATACCTTCGTTGGCTGCTGTGGCATTCGGTGTCATGAGGTTCAGTGTACCGGCAGAAGCATTGTTAACTTTAGGGTCTCCGCACACGATGGCTTCAAACTCCATATTTTCAGTTAGTTTCGTCTGTCCACCTTTTTGCAGGTTGATAATTTTATTGATAGCTGTACCGCTTCCTTCTTCAGGAGGAGTGGTAGTTCCTTCTTCCAAGTTTACTTCCTGACCTCCATAACCGGTAGAAAGACTGATGTCGTCCAGACGGAATACAGAACTTTCGGATGCTGTGAAACGGATGTAAAGTTCAGGTACGGCTTTCTTTAGCGTAAAGTTGGCAGTAGCCAGTATCCAGTAAGGATGGTCGGCATCTCCATTATTCTTTTCATAAGTGATTTCTTGCCAGGTCGTTCCGTTGGAGCTTACAGAAACCTTGAAGGTTTCAGGGGTAAATGAATTGTCAAAACTATTTTCGTTTTTTTTAGAACGGCTGGCTCCGAATGTCAGTTTGAGGTTGGTCTGTCCTTCTGCCAAAGCAATCTTGTTAATGTCAAAAGTAGCCGGAGCGGTGCCAAAGAATACCACATTCGGTCCGGATGCACCTTCGTAAGCGTCTGTATTGGTTAGACCAGAAGAACGGATGTCAGTTTTATTTCCGGCATATTCTACAGCAGTAGCTCCATCCCCTGATTTGTTCCATCCTTGATATTCTTCAACTTTAGGTTTTTGTGATGCATCGGCATTTCCAAAAGTCTCATTGTAAATAAGTTTGGATTCTATTACGGCACCTGTTTTCACATTGACAGTTGCACTTTTCAAGATACCTGAGCGATTGCTCATGATGATGTTGATTTTTGCTTCCCCAATGGTACCTTCAGGCACACTGACTTGAATCTGGTCAGAACCTTCTCCTTGTGTCTTTGAAAGTGATATCCAATCCGCATCTTCTACGGTAGCCTTCCATTGGCGGTTGGTGGATATTTCCAGCGTTTGAACTCCACCGTTCTCAAACGTCAAGGTAGCAGGATTGACTTCCAGAAAAGGTGCCTCTGTGTCCTCATTATCGTCTACACATGCAGTAAACGATACCATCATCAGCATGAATAACAGTCCATGCCAAAACTTCAGTGAATTGACTTGTTTCATATTGTTTTTGTTTAGAAATTATGTTCCTCGGTTCGCTTGGGTTTAGTTCCTAATGTACATTGTTGTAGTCTGCAAAATAATTTAGTTTGTGTTCTTAAATAATATTTAGCCTGTCGTTTTTGTGTCAAAAAGAATAGTAGGTGTCGTAGTTGTTTTTTTAATTTTGGGTTTAATTTAAGCTTTTTCTCTGAAAGCTGAAAATATTCTGAATATTTTTACATAATGTTAGCTTTTGGAACGACAGAAAAAGCCCCCATCTTCTATCCGGGAAAATGGGGACTCTTGCAAACCTGAATAAACAGGCTTTTATTCTTTTTCTTTCAAGCTTTCATCAATGTCCTTGATTTTCTTCAGCACCAGTTCCATGTCTTTCTTCAGGCGCTCAATCTTGCGTGTGATGTCAGCCACCAGTGTATTTCCTTTCTTGGAAGAAGAACTCAGGAAGCTGAGATTGTTTTCGTAGGTTTGGATATCGTTTTTCAGTCTTTCGTAAGTGCGAACCAGGCGTTCACGGTCGCGGTAGAGATTTCCTTCCTTGTTTCCGTTAGTGCGTACACTGCTCAGGCGTTTTTCAGTAGCCGACAGGTGCAGGCGGTCGAACAGCTTGTCTACCAATGCATGGAATTCTTTATACAGACGGTCTTTTTCCTTGAAAGGAACGAAGCCGATGGCATTCCATTCTTTCATCAGGGCACGTACTTGTTCGGCAGTTGCATCGTCTGCAGTTCCGGCAGCTTCCAGGGCAGCCATACGCTTAATGGCATCTTCTTTCTTTGCCAGGTTTTCCACTTCTTCCGAGCGTTGTGAAGAAGTCGCCTTGTTTTTCCGTTCAAAGAAATAATCGCAGGCACCGATGAAACGTTTCCATACGGCATCGGAATGCTTTTTGGCCACCGGACCGATGGTCTTCCATTCTTTCTGGAGCTTGGTCAGGATTTCAGCCGTTTCTTTCCAGTCGGTACTTTCTTTCAGGGCTTCAGCCTTTTCGCAGAACGCTTTTTTCTTTTCCAGGTTAGCTGCCATTGTTTCCTTCACAGATTTGAAGAAAGCAGCTTTCCGGCGGAAGAATTCATCGCAGGCAACGCGGAAACGTTCGAAAATCTTGACGTTCATCTTTTGCGGAGCATAGCCGATGGTTTTCCATTTGGCCTGGAGGGCAAGAATTTCATTGGTTTTGTCTTCCCAGTCGGCAAAAGTAGTGAAGGTGTCATATTCCATACCTTCCACGATTTCGCAAATCACCGTCTTCTGGTCCAGGTTATTCTGTTCTTTTTCTTTCAGTTCTTCAAAATGCTGCTGGTGGCGTTTGTTGACAACCGTAGAGGCGGCTTTGAAACGGCTCCAGATTTCTTCGCGCAGGTCTTTGGCTACCGGACCGATGGCACGGAATTCCTGATGAAGCTTCTGCAGCTGGTGGAAAGCAGAAATTACGTCGGGCTCTTCGGCCAGTTTTTCTGCAGCTTCGCACAAGCGGGTCTTCTGTTCCAGGTTTTTCTTGAAGTCATATTCGCGGAATTCGTTGTTCAGCTTCACCATGTCATAGAATTTTTCGGTGTAAAGCTGGTAGGTTTTCCACAACTCGTTTACTTTTGCTACCGGAATCTGGCCTATTTCATTCCATTCCTGCTGCAATTTCTTAAATTCGTCGTATATCTTGTTGGTATCTTCCTGCGATTCGGTCAGGAACTTCATTCTTTCCAGGATACCCAGTTTCTTGGTCAGGTTTTCTTCCTTTTCCTGTTCCTGTGCAGCCGCTAAGGCATTTCTCTTCTCCTTGATGGCGTTCATGACAGCTTTGAATTCTTCTTCCGCCGGTTCTGTTTCCGGAGTGAAGTCTTCTGCCTTTCCCCCTTCGTCGATGAAAGCTTTCCGTGCCGCTTCTGATTTGGCTTTTTGTAGTTTGTAGAACGTTTGTTTAAGTGAATCGATTTCCTGCTTGTCAGTCAGGTCGTTTTTCTCGTTGATTTCCTTGAGGCGTTGCACCACTTCTTCCAGTGTCTGTTTGGGAGCGGATGTTTCCTTTTCGGTGTCTTCAACAGTAGGAACCGGTGCTTCAATGGGTTGTTCCATCGGAGTTTCGGTTAATGGGCGGTTGGTTTCATTTACTTCCATCGTATATAGATTTTAAAGAGTATAATATCCTAGTTTTTTCTTTACCATTAGTAAAGGTTCTTACAAATTAAAGAAAAAAAATCTGATTTTCATACTTTTTCAGAAAAAAACTGTAAGGAGAGAATCATTTTTAGAAATAAAAAGATGAGGAATGTGGCTTAGAAGGGCTTGTAGAGGGGGTGAAAAAAACGTCTTTGCGTTTCAAAGAAAACGCAAGGACGTTTTGATTAAAACGCAAGTGCGTTTGAAGTAAAATGTACTTGCGTTTTACCTCAAACGCACTTGCGTTTTTCTTTAACAAAAATTTAGGATAATAATACGGTGATTCCCATGTACATGAGCATACCGATAATGTCGTTGGTAATGGAGATAAACGGTCCGGTGGCAATGGCCGGATCGATTTTCAGTTTTTCCAGTGTCATGGGCACCAGGGTACCGAAAATGGAGGCAAACATGACCACGGCAAACAGGCTGATGGATACCGAATAACTGACTGTAGCCGTAGCTCCGAAACGGATGAAGTTGTAGATATACACCAGCATGGAAATGATGGTGGCGTTGATAAGGGCTACAACGGATTCTTTCAGCACCTGCTTGAAGGTGTTTTCGGCGTTCAGTGAGCTGTTGGCCAGACCTTGCACGACCAATGCGGAGGACTGGGTTCCTACGTTTCCTCCCGTTCCACCGATAAGGGGAATGTAAAGCGCCATTTCCGGATGAGCGGCAAAGGTAGAGTCAAAGTTACCCAGAATCATGGAGTTACCGATTCCACCCAGCATACCGATGAGCAGCCACGGAAGGCGTGCGGTGGTCTGGCGGAACACGTTGTCGTCTGTTTCTACGTCCTGTGACAAACCGGATGCCAACTGGTAGTCGCGTTCGGCTTGTTCACGAACCTCATCCATTACGTCGTCTACGGTGATGCGCCCTACCAGACGGCCGATGCTGTCGACCACGGGAACGGCCACCAGGTCATACTTTTCAATGGTCTGTACCACCTCTTCAATGGGCGTATCCACATGGACGGAAATCGGGTCCTTCTTCATCACGTGTTTCACCTTGGAAACCGACGGACTGGTAATCATCTTTTTCAGTGGGAATACACCGCGCAGACGTTCATCGTCGTCTACCACATATACATAATATATCTCGTCCATTTCTTCTGCCTGCAGTCGCATTTCGCGCAGGCATTCGGGCATACTCCAGTTCTCATTCACAATCACCATTTCCGTACCCATCAAACCGCCGGCGGTGTCTTCGTCGTATTTCAGCAAGTCGACAATGTCGCCTGCCTGTTCGATGTCTTCAATGTGTGAAAGCACTTCTTCCTGCTTGTCTTCGTCCATTTCACGGATGATGTCTACGGCATCGTCCGAATCCATGTAGTCGACAAAGCGCTTGGCGATGGTTTCAGGGGGAAGTATTTCGAGGAATTTCTTTCGGGCATCCTCGTCCATTTCAATCAGTACGTCGGCTGCCGTTTCGTTGTCCAGCAGCAGGTAGATGAAGCGGGCATCTTCTGCGTCCAGCTCGTTGCACAGCTCGGCGATGTCGGCCGGATGCAGGTCCTTGATGACTTCTTTTAACTGGTCGGAATCTTTCTTCTCAATCAGTTCGGTGACTAATTTAATATCTTCGCTATTCATCTTGTAAACTCCTGATGAGGGTTGTTATCGTAGTCTGTAAGTCTCGTGTGCAGGGTCACTCGGCCTTTGCGGCTGAGGAATTCAAGGCTTCTTCCACCCGGTTGGTCAGGTCGATGAAGTCTTGTACGGAAAGCTGTTCAGGCCGTTTGTTGAAGATAGGGTCGGCACTGAGCGGATTTCCTTTCTCCAGAATCGGAGATATGGAGTTGCGGAGCGTCTTGCGGCGCTGGTTGAATGTCGTCTTGACAATCTGCTTGAACAATTGCTCGTTGCATCCCAACTCCTTGGTCTCGTTGCGGGTCATGCGGATGACGGCGCTCTTCACCTTGGGAGGAGGATTGAACACATGTTCGTGTACGGTGAACAGGTATTCCACGCTGTACCAGGCTTGAATCAGTATGCTCAGAATGCCGTAGGTCTTGTTGCCCGGACGAGCCGCGATGCGTTCGGCCACTTCCTTCTGAATCATGCCCGTGCAGCAGGGAATCAAGTCCTTGTAGTCGAGCATCTTGAAGAATATCTGGCTGGAAATGTTGTAGGGATAGTTGCCGGTCAGCACAAAAGGCTGTCCGTCGAAAAGTTGCCGGAGGTCCATTTTCAGGAAATCCTGCTCGATGATATGGTCTCCTAATTGCGGAAAATTCTCACGCAGGTAAGCTACCGATTCAAAGTCCAGCTCCACCACCTTGAGCGGGCGGTCTTTTTTCAGCAGGTATTGGGTGAGAACTCCCATTCCGGGACCTACTTCGAGAACGGGAAGGGCCGGGCAGGCGTCTACCGTGTCGGCTATGTCTTGTGCCACTTGCAGGTCTTTCAGGAAGTGTTGTCCTAAAAACTTTTTAGGTTTAACTAATTTCATACCTCAGGTTTTAAATGTTCGTATTATCTTTGTGACTTGCAAAGTTAAACATAAATCTTTATATACAGACTGATTTTGGAACGAACAGGTTTAAAAAAAGTACTAAATAAGGTCTTCCAGATAGCGCTTCCGTTGGTACTCGGAGCGGCTATTCTGCTTTGGACATACCACGATTTTGATTTCCGGCGTGTGTGGAGCGTGCTGGATGGCGGCATGAATTATGGCTGGATGGCCTTTTCGCTGGTGTTTGGTGTGCTGGGACATCTGTTCCGTGGCTGGCGCTGGAATCTGACATTAGCTCCGTTAGGTGAATATCCCAAGGTGTCGAACAGTGTGTATGCGGTTTTTGTGTCGTACGCGGCCAATCTGGTCGTACCGCGTGTGGGGGAGGTTTCCCGCTGCGGTATCCTGTCGAAGTACGACGGGGTTTCTTTCTCCAAATCGCTGGGTACGGTGGTGACGGAGCGTCTCATCGATACCATCTGTGTGCTGCTGATTACCGTGGTGACGCTGTTGCTCCAGTCGCGTGTGTTTGCGGCATTCTTTGAAAAGACCGGTACGAACATGGGCTTCTTTACAGGCTTGTTTACTTCCACCAACTTTTATATCACCCTCATCTGTCTGTTCGCCTTGGGTGTGCTGGCGTTTTTTCTGATTCGCAATTTGACGGTATTTGCGAAAGTGCGCGGCATATTGAATGATGTGTGGGCCGGATGTTTGTCGCTTCGGCATGTAAAACATCCGTGGCTGTTCGCTTTTTACACCGTGGGTATCTGGGCATGCTATTTCCTGCAATTCTATGTGAGTTTCTATTGCTTTGACTTTTCTGCCTCATTGGGCTGGATGCCTGGACTGGTGATGTTTGTGGTGGGCAGTATCGCCGTGGCCGTTCCTACCCCTAACGGAGCGGGTCCGTGGCACTTTGCGGTCATTACCATGATGATGATGTATGGGGTAGGAAAGGAAGATGCCGGAATATTTGCCCTGCTGGTGCACGGTATTCAAACCTTTTTATTAATTTTGCTAGGTGTTTACGGGCTTGTAGCCTTACCACTTGTAAATAAGAAACGGACCGGGAAGTGAAATTGCTTTTCCGGAATAAAATCAAAAAATATAATATGAACGAAATTCTTTCTTTGGCTCCGCAGAATGTGTGGAAGCATTTCTATTCGTTGACGCAAATTCCTCGTCCGTCTGGACATTTGGAAAAAATTCAGGCTTTCTTGCTGGAATTCGGCAAGCAGGTAGGTGTGGAATCATTTCAGGATGAGGCTGGAAACATAATCTATCGCAAACCGGCCACTCCGGGTATGGAAGACCGGAAGTCTGTCATTCTTCAGGCTCACATGGACATGGTTCCTCAGAAAGACAAACATACACAGCATGATTTTGAAAAAGATCCTATTCCGGTTTATGTAGACGGCGAATGGGTGAAGGCTAAAGGTACCACATTAGGCTCAGACAACGGTATGGGTGTGGCAGCCATTATGGCCATTATGGAAGATAAGACCCTGAAGCACGGTCCGCTGACAGCGCTGATTACTGCCGATGAAGAAACCGGTATGTATGGTGCATTCGGCTTGAAACAGGGCACGGTGGAAGGAGAAATCCTGCTGAACCTGGATTCAGAAGAAGAAGGCGAACTTTATATTGGCTGTGCAGGTGGAGAAGACCTGACGGCTACTTTGGAATATAAGGAAGAAGAAACAGACCCGGAAGACGTGGCGCTGAAGGTGACACTGAAGGGATTGCGCGGTGGCCACTCTGGTATTCAGATTGGCTGGGGACATGCTAATGCCAACAAGTTGATGGCTCGCTTCATGAACCAGGTGATTGCTTACGATGAAGCTTGTCTGGTGTCATGGGAAGGTGGAAACATGCGCAATGCCATTCCGCGTGAATGTGAGGTAGTGATTACCGTACCGGCTTCGGAGGTAGAAGATGTGCTGGCATTCGTGGGTGAATGCGAACAGGTATGGCGTGATGAATTCGCTACCATTGAAGATAACATCAGCTTTACGGCAGAACGTGTGGACTTGCCGAAGATGATGGTGCCGGAAGAAATCCGTGATAACCTGGTGGACGCGATTTATGCATGTCCGAATGGGGTGGAACGTTTCATCCCGACTATCCCGGATACTGTGGAAACTTCTTCTAACCTGGCTATCGTGGAAATCGGCAATGGAAAGGCTGCCATTAAGGTATTGACACGCAGCTCTCGCGAATCAATGAAGGACTATCGCAATACGGCTATCGAAAGCTGTTTCTCTATGGCAGGTATGCATGTAGAACGTTCTGGCAGCTACTCTGGATGGGAACCGGATGTAAACTCTCCGATTCTGCATGCCATGAAGGAATCTTATAAGGCACAGTTTGGTGAAACACCGGAAGTGAAAGTGATTCATGCCGGATTGGAATGTGGTATCATCGGTGCGGTTGTACCGGGACTGGATATGATTTCATTTGGTCCTACTTTGCAGTGCCCGCATACACCGGAAGAACGCTGTCATGTGCCGTCAGTGAAGAAGTTCTATGATTTCTTGCTGGCTACACTGGAAAATACACCGAAAAAGTAATATCCGTTAGTGGATAAATAGATACGGAGACTGTCCGATTCCCGTAAAAGGGAAAGGGGCAGCCTCCGTTTTTTGTTTCGATTTTCTGTGGTTTTACTTCTTTTAATGAAAATCTGTGCAGTAAATCAGGGTTTTGGTTTTATCTTTATAAAGACAACCTTGTAAAACTTAAAATTGGAAATGATGAACAGACTATTCTTGATATGTGCCACGGGATTGTTGGCTTTTATGTTCCCTTTGGTGGGGATAGCTCAGAGTTACGACCGTCTTTGGAAGGAGGTAGAGGAAACCCGGAAGAAGGATTTGCCGCAGACCTTGATTTCACAGGTGAACCAGATTTATGAAAAGGCAAGAAAGGAGAAGAATGCTCCGCAGATGCTGAAAGCGTATCTTTCGCGGGTGGAATGTCAGGTAGGGCTGACACCGGACAGTTTGCAGCGTGAACTTTGTCGACTGAATGCATGGGCTGCAGAGGAGAACGATCCTTTGCAGAAAGCCGTGTTGTCGTTTCTGTCAGGATACTATAAGTTGGAATCCGCTCCTCAGCAAGTGGACAGTGCATTGTATGAGTTTGACCGGGCAGTAAAGGATAAGGAGGTTTTGCTGGGCGTAGCTACGACCGATTTTCGTCCGATGGCTGAACAGGGCAAATGGAGCCAGCGCTATTTCGGTGACAATATGTACGATTTGCTGTTGCGCCAGTCCATCTTTCAACTTCTATGGAATGGGGGAGGAAGCAAGGCCGTACAGTTGGCAGTGTTCGACAAGTATGAAAAGTTGATTGCACAATACGAGGCGGCAGGAAATCGTGACGCGGAATTATTGACACGTCTGGAGCGATTGATGTATTGGCAGCGTAATGGATGGAGGTATCCACAACAGCTGTCGGACGAACAGGTGTTGGAGCAGTTGCAGGCGTGGGCAAAAGCCTATGCCGGAGTAGATGCCTGTGCGGCGTTGTATGTGTCATGGGCCGATTTCTATCATCAGAAACAAGATTTCGTGTCCGAAATGAAGGTGATAGAAGAAGGAATAAAACGGTATCCATCTTCGGAATTCACGGCCGATTTGAAGGATAAGCAGCGCATAGTGTGCATGCCGTCGCTCTCGGTGCAGGTAACTCACCCTTATCCGCAGACGGAAGCGGAACTTCGTGTCACCAGCAAGAACCTGAAAGGAGCGACGTTGGAATGGTATAGGCTGAACCTGAAGGCTTCTTCTTCTGTGTTTGCACAGAATCTGGAGCATGCGGACCTGATAAAGAAGTATGGTACACTGGTGGATGAAGTGCGGTTGGACTTGCCGGATACTCCTACGTACAAGGATACGGTTTCTGTGCTGACCAGCCGGATGCCCGAGACGGGAATTTATATATTGAAATCAATCCCCGACGGCTATCAGGATAAAATAGGATACGATGTAGTGCATCTGTCTGCAATGCAGGTGGTTTCTTTCCCGATGGAAGGAAGGCAGACGGAGTGTCATGTGGTGGACCGTAAGACCGGAAAGCCGGTCGCAGGAGCAGAATTGGTGTTTTATTCCATTCCTGTGCCAGGCAATTATACCTTATATAAGACATTTAAGACCGATAAGCAAGGCAAGGTAGTAGTGCCGGACATGAAAGAATCATTGTGGATGCATGCGTGTGCAGGTAAGGATGAGTTTATGCAGGTGGCATACTGGTCCAGAAGGGTGTTGCCGACGGTCAATGACAGCAAGAAGAAGGTGGACCGCATGGATTTGTTTACCGACCGTGCTCTGTACCGCAAGGGGCAGACGGTGTACGTGTCCGGTGTGGCTTATACGCAGGAAGGCGATAGTGTAGAGGTACGCAAAGATGCGGCCATCTGGCTGGCTTTGCGGGATGCTAATAACCGGGAGATAGCTCGGAAAGAATTGACTACGGATGACTTTGGCGCATTTTCAGCAGAGTTCCAATTACCTTCGGAAACATTGGCCGGCATGTTCCGTATAGAATCGGATAAGGCTTCCTGTTATATCCGAGTGGAAGAATACAAGCGTCCGACGTTTGAAGTCACCTGGAAGGAAGTGCAGGAAGCTTACACGATGGGGGATTCCTTGCAACTGGAAGGTACGGCGAAAAAGTTTTCCGGTGCACCGGTGCAGGGCGGTAAGGTGCGTTATACCTTGACCCGTTCAAAGGCCTGGTTCTGGCGGAACATGGCAGGAGAGCAACAGTTGGCAGAGGGTGAACTGATGACTTCAGCCGACGGAACGTTTGCGGTGAAGGTTTGTCTGGAACGTCCGGATACGGAAGTCTCCTTAGGCTGGGACGGATTCTATCGTTATCAGGTGAAGGTGGATGTGACGGATGCGGCCGGTGAAACGCAGGAAGGTGTACTGGTGCTTCCGGTGGGTGAACATGCCATCGGATTACAGATAAAGGGATTGGCTGGAAAAGTGGCTCGTGAGAAACTGGATAAGATGCAGGTGCAGGCCTTGAACATGCAGCAACAGCCGGTGGAATTGGATGTGGTCGGCTCACTTTATGCATTGGATGAGGCCGGAAAGAAGCAGCAAACAGTATGGGTGGATACGGTGAAATCCGGACAACCTTTCCTGCCGGAAGCATGGAAGAAGTTGGCTTCCGGAAAATACTTGCTGGAGGTAACCGCCAGTGATGAGCACGGGCGTCCTTGTCGTGCAGAACAGGAGTTTGTACTTTTTTCGTTAAAAGACCGGGTTCCTCCGGTAAAGACTGTGGAATGGTTCTATCAGGACGGTACACAGTTGGAGGAAACGCAGCCGGTGACCTTGTATGTGGGTAGCAGTGAAAAGAATGTACATTTGTTCTATCATGTGTACAGTGGCAACCGGATGCTGGTGTCTGACTCGTTTGTGCTGAACGAGGAAATCCGTTCGTTTGATTATACGTGGCTGCCGGAATACGGCGATGGAATCACTGTCAGCTTTGGATTTATGAAAGACGGTATCTGGTATTCCAAGCAAGTCGCTTTGAAACGTCCGGTACCAGAGAAAAAACTGACATTGAAGTGGGAAGTCTTTCGTGACCGTTTGCGTCCGGGCACAGAAGAAACCTGGACCATGCAGATTCTGGATGCGGCAGGCAAACCGGTGGATGCCCGTCTGCTAGCTACCTTGTATGATGCCTCACTCGACCGTCTGTGGGATAATCCGTGGAATTTCCAGTTGGGCTTCAGCCGGTATACTCCTTCAGTCATGCCGTTTATTCAGTCAGTGAACAGCATCGCGATGGCTTATTCGCCTTTCTATACTTATTCATTGTCTTTTGTATATACTCCTGACAACTCGCAGTTGTACAGTCGTCTGTGGGTTCCTTCTTTGCGTCAGTTTAGAATTTTCTCTCGAAACGGTCTGATGGTACGCGGGGTAGGAATCATGATGAAGGCTGCGGCCGCAGCCCCCAATACCGTGCTGACGGATGAGGCTTTGAATGCGCAGGCGGGATTCACGCAAGACGATGGAGTGGCAGAAGTAGAACTTCAGTCTGAAACGGTTTCTTTGGAAACGGAACAGACGATGACTTTGCGTGAGAATTTTGCAGAAACGGCTTTCTTCTATCCTGATTTGCGTACAGATTCAACCGGAACCGTGCGATTGGTATTTACCGTACCGGACGCGTTGACGCAATGGAAATTCAGAGGACTGGCACATACCCGCCACATGGATTACGGACTTCTGCAGGCAGAAACCCGGACCGAAAAACCGTTTATGATTCAGCCTAATTTGCCTCGTTTCCTTCGTAGAGGGGATGAAGCTTCACTGGCAGCTTCTTTGATGAATCTGTCGATGGAAGAGGTGAAAGGGACGGTACGTCTGGAATTGGTGAATCCGATGGATGAAAGTGTGGTGTATCAGGCTGTGCAGGATTTTCAGGTGAAGGCAGGAGAAACGGGTAGTGTACGTTTTACTTTCCCTGTAAATATGGATGGTGAGGTCTTGATTTGCCGGATAAAAGCAGAGGCTGGCGAGTTTAGTGACGGAGAACAGCATTATCTTCCTGTGCTGACTGACAAGCAATGGATGACGGAAACCTTGTCCTTGCAGGTGAAAGGCGGGGAATCTCAGGAAGTGAACCTGAAGGATTTGTTTAACGGACAGAGCAAAACGGCCCAGAACCGGCAGCTGACCATCGAACTGACTTCTACTCCGATATGGTATGCCGTACAGTCACTTCCGGTAGTAGGAAATCCGCAGCAGGACGATGCGTTCTCCTGGGCTTCGGCTTACTACGCCAATGCGGTGGCACGGAAAATTGTGGAACTGAATCCGCAGATTCAGCCTGTGTTTGAAGCTTGGAAAAAGCAAGGAGTAAAGAAAGAAACTTTGTGGAGTGAACTGGAGAAAAACCAGGAACTGAAAAGCTTGTTGCTGGCCGAAACGCCTTGGCTGGCTCAGGCGGCAGATGAACAGGAGCAGAGACAACGGATGGGATTGTTGTTCGACCTGAATACGATGAATTACCGCATGGAGCAGACCGTAGAAAAATTGAAGGCCTTGCAAAAAGGGGATGGAAGCTGGAGTTGGTTCAACGGCATGCAGGGAAGCCGGTTGGTTACTACGCAGGTGGTGGAACTGCTGGCCCGACTGAAATCCATGCATATCATGGCGGATGCGCAAGTGGCCGGAATGTATTTGAAAGGCTTGAATTACCTGGAAAATGCCTTCTGTCAGGAATATGAGAACCTGAAGAAAAACGAGGCTCGTAAGAAAAGCCCGCAATGGCCAAGTGAGCTGGCGGTGAGGTATCTGTATATTGCATCACTGGATGCGGTGGCAGGAGAAAAGGTGAACAAGGCGGCAAAGGAATACATGACCTCTAAACTGGAAAACCGTTCTGCTACTTATTCCATTTATGAGAAGGCATTGATTGCCCGGATTCTGCAGGCACAGGGAAAACATACGCAGGCAGAAATACTGGTACGTTCGATTAAGGAATATACGGTAGTGACACCGGAAATGGGACGTTATTTTGATACGCCGAAAGCCGGATACGCATGGAACGGTTACCGCATTCCGACGCAGGTGGCTGCCATGGAGGCTATTCAGCACGTGGAGAAGGATGAAGAGATGCTGGAGGAAATGAAACGCTGGTTGCTGAAACAAAAGCAGGTGCAGTGCTGGAATACGCCATTGGCTACGGCGGATGCGGTGTATGCCTTGCTGGCAGATGGCATGGCGTTGACAGAAGCCGGACAGATGCAGGCGGTGGCAGGCAATGTCACACTGGAAACTCCGAAAGACGGACTGGGCTGTATCAGTCATACGTTAAGTGGAGCGGAGGCAGAGATGAAGACGCTGACCGTAAGTCATACGGGAAAAGCTGCCGGATGGGGGGCTGTGTATGCACAATATCTGGAAGATATGGACCGTGTGAAGGCATTTGAAGGAAAGGGCCTGCAAGTTTCACGTGAGTATATATATAAAGGTAAGGCCTTGTCTGTCAAAGAAAAGTTGCAGGTTGGCGATAAGCTGACGGTGCGCCTGACTCTCCGTGCCGACCGGGATATGGATTTTGTATGCCTGAAAGACGAACGTGCGGCTTGTATGGAACCAGTGCGGCAAATCTCAGGCTACGAATGGTCCGATGGCTTGGGACGGTATCGGGTAAGTGGTGATGCGGCGACTACCTTCTTTATGGATCATTTGCGGAAAGGAACCTACGTCATTGAATATGAAGTGCATGTAGACCGTTCGGGAGTATATCAGGCAGGTACATCGGAAATACAGTCACTATACGCTCCTGAGTTTGGCAGTCATACGGAAGGATATACATTATATATCGAATAAAATCACGTCCGGGCCGGGATTCCGGTTCGGACGTTTTTACAAAGTTCTGAGGTTATGGAGAAAATAAATTTTCAGACTTGATTTTGCTTGTTTCCGTTTTCTCCCTATCTTTGTTTCCGTAATTTAGAAAGAATAAAATCAATGAAACGAATATATACCCTTCTTTTTTTGTGTGTTGTCGCTTGCATGTCCTTATGGGCTCAGCCTAAAATATCCTTTGATATGACTACTAAGGACTTGGGCTACGTGTTGTGGCGCACTCCGGCAACCGTGACTTATCAGTTTACCAATACGGGAGACAAGCCGTTGGTTATTTCCAATGTGACGACTTCCTGTGGATGTGCCAAGGCACAATGGACAGAAGAACCTGTACCTGCCGGAGGAAAAGGAAAGATTACGGTGGTGTTCGATGCGGAAGCCATCGGGCATTTCTATAAAGACGTGGGTGTGTATTGCAATGCAGCTTCTCTGCCCATTTATCTGGACTTTAACGGAGAGGTGACAGCCGATGCCAAGAACTATTCCTTTACGCATCCTTATGCCATCGGTGCCATTCGTTTGAATCAGGAAGAACTTGATTTTAAATCGGTCAATAAGGGAGACCGTCCGGTCATTGAGTTGTTGGTGGCCAATACTTCCAACAAGGCTTATTCACCTGTGCTGATGCATCTTCCTCCTTATCTGGAGGCTAAAGCAGTACCCGAAAAACTGGGACGTGGAAAGACCGGAAAGATTCTGGTGATACTGGATTCTGAGAAATTGCCGAAATTAGGTATTACACGTGCTTCTGTCTATTTGTCCCGCTTCCCGGGTGATAAAGTCGGCAGTGAGAATGAAATACCTGTATCTGTGGCTCTGTTGCCTGACTTCTCCAAGCTGACCGAACAGCAGAAAAACAATCCTCCTCAGATTACGTTGTCGGCTAAGGAGCTGGAATTTGTGGATTTGAAACCCAACCAAAAGAAATCACAGACGATTGTCATTTCAAATACAGGTCGCTCTGACCTGAATATTCAGGATATGCAGGTGTTCAGCATGGCTTTGGCCGTGAAACTGAAAAAGAGAGTGCTGAAACCGGGTGAATCGACCAAGATGAAGATTACTGTGCTGGCACAGAACCTTCACCGTGTGAAAGGTACACCCCGTGTCCTGATGATTACCGATGATCCTAACCAACCGATGATTACCATCCGTGTGAAAGCCCGGCTGAAATCGTCCGAAAAATAAAAACTTTTATGGAACACCCCGAAAACAACGAAGCTTATAAGGGGTTAACTGTGAACCAGGGAGTGGAACAACCCTCCATTGTTAATCCTTATCTGAATCTGAGAAAGAAACCCAAACGTCGTCAGTATTCTGCTGCCGAGTATGTGGAAGGTATTGTGAAAGGCGATGTGACCATGCTGAGCCAGGCGGTCACGCTGGTAGAAAGTGTCAAGCCGGAACATCAGGTGCTGGCACAGGAGGTCATTGAAAAATGCCTTCCTTATTCGGGTAATTCTATCCGTATCGGTATCAGCGGAGTGCCCGGTGCCGGAAAGAGTACGTCGATTGATGTATTCGGACTGCATGTGCTCGAAGAAAAAGGAGGAAAGTTGGCAGTTTTAGCCATAGACCCCAGCAGTGAACGTTCCAAAGGAAGTATCTTGGGGGACAAGACCCGAATGGAAAAATTGTCGGTACATCCTAAATCCTTTATTCGTCCCAGTCCTTCGGCTGGCTCATTGGGCGGTGTGGCCCGTAAGACCCGTGAAACCATCATCTTGTGTGAAGCTGCCGGATTTGATAAAATTTTTGTCGAGACCGTGGGAGTAGGTCAGAGTGAAACAGCCGTACATTCCATGGTAGACTTCTTCCTGCTGATTCAACTGGCCGGTACGGGCGATGAGTTGCAGGGTATCAAGCGCGGTATCATGGAGATGGCCGATGGTATCATTATCAACAAGGCTGACGGAAACAATGTAGAGAAGGCACAGTTGGCTGCTACACATTTCCGTAATGCGCTCCATCTTTTCCCGGCTCCTGAATCCGGATGGACTCCTCAGGTGCTGACGTATTCCGGATTTTATAATATCGGTGTCAAGGAAATCTGGGATATGGTGTATGCCTACATCGACTTCGTCCGCAAGAACGGTTATTTTGAACACCGTCGTAACGAGCAGGCCAAATACTGGATGTATGAAACCATCAATGAGCATTTGCGCGACAGCTTCTATCAGAATCCGGAAATCGCTTCCTTGCTTCCCTTGCAGGAAAAAGATGTACTGGAAGGACGGGCAACGTCTTTCTCGGCAGCCAGAAAACTACTGGAAATGTATTTCTCCGGGTTGAAGCAGGAGTGATGAATAAATATTCAAAACGGCTTGTTCCTATTGGACTAATTAAAAATAAGGAAGAAAAATAAGGGTGATATGCCTTGTGAAATGAATTAATATGTAACTTTGCGAACTAATTTTCAAGAAATGATGCAAAGTGAAATTAAACCTATTATAGAGGTAAAGGGTGTATCAAAGTTTTTTGGTGAAAAAACAGCCTTGGATAATATCAATTTATCCATCAAAAAGGGAGAGTTTGTAACCATCTTGGGCCCTTCGGGATGTGGTAAGACGACCTTGCTGCGCCTGATAGCGGGATTTCAGACCGCTTCGGAAGGGGTGATTCGTATTGCAGGGGAGGAGATTACCCAGACTCCTCCTCACAAGCGTCCTGTCAATACAGTTTTCCAGAAATATGCCTTATTCCCTCATCTGAATGTGTATGACAATATCGCTTTTGGCTTGAAACTGAAAAAGATGCCAAAGGATACGGTACTTAAAAAAGTGAAGGCTGCCTTGAAAATGGTGGGCATGACCGATTATGAGTACCGCGATGTCAACTCGCTTTCGGGTGGACAGCAGCAGCGTGTGGCCATTGCCCGTGCCATTGTGAACGAGCCGGAAGTATTGTTGCTGGACGAGCCGCTGGCTGCGCTTGACCTGAAAATGCGTAAGGACATGCAGATGGAGCTGAAGGAAATGCACAAGACGCTGGGCATTACCTTTGTGTACGTGACGCACGACCAGGAAGAAGCCCTGACATTGAGTGATACCATCGTGGTGATGAGTGAGGGACGTATCCAGCAGATTGGTACCCCTACCGACATCTACAATGAGCCGATTAACTCGTTCGTGGCCGACTTTATCGGAGAAAGTAATATCCTGAACGGAGTCATGGTGAAAGATAAGTTGGTACATTTCTGTGATCGTGACTTTGAATGTGTGGACGAAGGATTCGGCGAAAACACACCGGTGGATGTGGTGATTCGTCCGGAGGATTTGTATATATTCCCGGTGTCGGATATGGCACAGCTTCGTGGTACCGTACAGTCCTGTATTTTTAAAGGAGTACACTATGAAATGGTGGTATTGTGCCACGGCTATGAGTTTGTGGTGCAGGATTATCACGCTTTCGAGGCCGGAACCGAAGTGGGTATGCTGGTCAAGCCGTTTGATATTCACATCATGAAGAAAGAGCGTATCTGCAATACTTTTGAAGGCAAGCTTATCGATGAAACTCATGTGGAATTCTTGGGATGTGAGTTTGAGTGTGCACCGGTAGACCTTCAGAGAGTGCCATTAGGCGATGTGCTGGTAGACGTGGATTTCGGAAAAATCAACTTGCTGGACAATGCAGAAGACGGCATGCTGACTGGAGAAGTCAAGTTTATTTTGTACAAAGGAAACCATTACCACCTGACGGTATGGTCAGACTGGGATGAGAATGTGTTTGTCGATACGAACGATGTGTGGGATGATGGAGACCGTGTGGGCATTTCTATTGCTCCTGAAGATATTCGGGTACGTGTAAAACAGGAGGAACGATGAATAAACTGCGTTTGTTTTTTCTTTCACGCCGAAGCTGGACACTTCCTTATCTCATTTTCTCTATCATTTTTGTGATTGTTCCACTTCTGCTGATTGTGGTATATGCATTTACCGATGATGCAGGTCGTATGACACTTGAAAACTTCCGGAAATTCCTGGCCCATCCGGAAGCAGTCAATACCTTTATTTATTCCATCGGTATAGCCATACTGACTACGATAGGTTGTATCGTACTGGGTTATCCGGCGGCCTGGATTCTGAGCCGCAGTAATTCAAGCTATTCGCGTACGCTGATTCTGCTGTTTATCTTGCCGATGTGGGTCAACATCTTGATACGTACGCTGGCTACCGTAGCCTTGTTCGACTTTGCCAGTCTGCCTTTAGGAGAAGGAGCGTTGATATTCGGAATGATTTACAACTTCATCCCTTTCATGATTTATCCGATTTACAATACCCTTCAGAAGATGGACCCGAGTTATGTGGAAGCAGCACAGGATTTGGGGGCCAATTCTTTCCAGGTATTCTGGAAGGTGGTATTCCCTTTGTCCATGCCTGGAGTAGTGAGCGGCATCATGATGGTGTTCATGCCGACCATCTCTACCTTTGCCATTGCAGAATTGCTGACCATGAACAACATCAAGTTGTTTGGTACGACTATTCAGGAGAATATCAACAACAGTATGTGGAACTATGGAGCAGCCCTTTCCTTGATTATGCTGTTCCTGATTGCGGCCACTTCACTCTTTAGTTCTGATGAAAAGAGTGATTCAGAGAAAGGAGGACAGGTATGGTAAAGAAAGTGCTGATGCAAACCTATCTTTGGGTATTGCTGCTGTTGCTGTATGCTCCGATATTGATTATTGTGATTTATTCCTTCACTGATGCAAAGGTATTGGGCAACTGGACCGGCTTTTCGCTCAACCTGTACCGCTCCTTGTGTAACACCGGAGCACATCATTCCCTGATGAATGCGCTGATAAATACAATAGCCATTGCCTTTATTGCTGCGACGGTATCGACCTTGTTGGGAAGTGTGGCTGCCATCGGAATCTATAACCTGAAGGCCCGCAGCCGGAAAGCCATGGGATTCATCAATACCATTCCTATATTGAACGGAGATATTATTACCGGTATTTCCTTGTTCCTGCTGTTTGTGTCATTAGGCATTACCCAGGGATTTACCACCGTAGTGCTGGCACATATCACCTTCTGTACTCCGTACGTGGTGCTGAGTGTGTTGCCGCGCCTGAAACAGATGAATCCGAACCTATATGAGGCCGCACTCGATTTGGGAGCTACTCCTATGCAGGCTTTGTGGAAAGTGATTATTCCGGAAATCCGTCCGGGAATGGTAAGCGGATTCTTGCTGGCACTGACCATTTCCATCGACGATTTTGCGGTAACGGTGTTTACCATCGGAAATCAGGGACTGGAAACGCTTTCTACCTATATTTATGCCGATGCCCGCAAGGGTGGGCTTACGCCGGAGCTTCGTCCGCTGTCGGCTGTGATTTTTGTGGTGATACTGGTGCTGCTGATTATTATTAACCGTAGAGCTGACAAAGCAAAGAATAAATGAAACAGAAAATGAAAAGGTGGAACTGGTGGGTAGCTTTGTGCGTGTGCTGTCTGTTGACAGGGTGCTACAATGCTGATGAATCGCGCGAAAATGTGCTCAAGGTGTATAACTGGGCAGACTACATAGGTGAAGGCGTACTGGAAGATTTTCAGGAATATTATAAGGAACAGACGGGAGAAGATATCCGCATCGTGTATCAGACGTTTGACATCAACGAAATCATGCTGACAAAGATTGAGAAAGGGCATGAAGACTTTGATGTGGTGTGTCCTTCCGAGTATATCATCGAACGAATGCTGCACAAAGGCTTGTTGCAGCCTATTGATACGGCTTTTGCTCATTCACCCAATTACATGAACGGAGTGGCACCCTATATCCGTCAGCAGATAGATAAACTGACGGTGAAAGGCGATTTGCCGGCCAGCCGTTATGCCGTGTGCTATATGTGGGGTACGGCCGGACTGCTTTACAACAAGCAGTTTGTTTCCGAAAAAGACCTGAAGTCATGGGGATGCTTGTGGGAGAAACGCTTTTCCGGCAAGATTCTGATGAAGGATGCCTATCGCGATTTGTATGGCATGGCTTTGCTGTATGCGCATCGCGAGGATTTGAAAGACAGTACCCGCAGTGTGGCTGACCTGATGAACGACTATTCACCGGCTTCCATGGACTCGGTGGAAAAATATCTGAAACTGTTGAAGCCGAATGTGGCCGGATGGGAAGCAGACTTTGGTAAGGAAATGATGACCAAAGGCAAGGCCTGGATGAACATGACCTGGAGCGGAGATGCACAGTGGGCCATGGAAGAAGCGGCAACGGTAGGAGTGGACCTTGCCTATACCATTCCGGAAGAAGGCAGCAATGTGTGGTACGACGGATGGGTAATTCCTAAGTATGCCAAGAATCCTAAGGCAGCCAGCTATTTTATCAACTTCCTTTGTAGGCCGGACATCGCTTTGCGTAACATGGAAGAGAACGGGTATGTGAGTGCCATTGCTGCCCCGGAAATTCTGGAAGCTTGTATTGATTCTACCCTGGATAAGGAAGTCGATGCCAGCTATTTCTTCGGTCTGGAAGCACAGAAGGTGAAGCTGCGTAACACACAGTATCCCGACAAGTCTGTGATAGCCCGTTGCGCCATGATACGTGACTTTGGAGACAAGACCGTAGATGTGCTGGAAATTTGGTCGCGCGTGAAAGGCGACAACCTGAATAGTGGGATTGTGATTCTGATTCTTTTGGTGGTAGTAGGACTGAGTGCCTGGCAGATTCGCTGCCGCTGGATACGTTATAAACGTCATGCACGTACGCACCGCAGAAATCGCCGGAGAAAATAAAAGAAGAAAATACAGTATACAAAAATCCCCCTTCAAAAGACGTTTAAATGCTTTTTGAAGGGGGATTCTTTATATGGAATTGTTCTGTTAGATTGACAACTCGTTCAATACGCTAACCAGTTCGCGGTCGATAGGCTTGTCGTTCTTGATAGCCTTGGCAAACGGAACGTACACAATCTGGTCGTTTTCGATACCAATCATGACGTTGCGCTGACCTTCCATCAGGGCCTGGATGCTGGCTACTCCCATACGGCTGGCAATGATACGGTCGTGTGCGGTCGGGCGTCCACCACGCTGCAAGTGTCCTAAAATAGTCACACGTACGTCGTACTGCGGATATTCGTTCTTCACACGTTCTGCATAGTGCATGGCTCCACCGGTGATTTCACTTTCAGCTACCAGCACGATAGAACTGCTCTTTGATTTACGGAAACCGTTGTTGATAAATTCTTCCAACTGGTCCACTTCCGTATTGAATTCCGGAATGATGGCAGCTTCGGCACCCGCAGCAATGGCACCGTTCAATGCCAGGAAGCCGGCGTCGCGTCCCATTACTTCCACAAAGAACAAACGTTCGTGTGAAGTAGCGGTATCACGTATTTTATCTACTGCATCCAGAATCGTATTCAGGGCAGTGTCATATCCGATGGTTGTGTCCGTACCATACAAGTCGTTGTCGATGGTTCCGGGCAGTCCGATACAAGGTACATCAAATTCCTGAGCCAGCAGGCGGGCACCGGTCAACGAACCGTCACCACCGATGACTACCAGTGCATCGATACCTTCGCGTTTCATAGTTTCATAAGCTATCTGACGGCCTTCCGGTGTACGGAATTCCTGACAGCGAGCTGTTTTCAGGATGGTACCTCCTAATTGTATGATATTGCTGACATTTTCAGTCTTGAATTCCTTGATTTCTCCTGTAATCAATCCTTTATACCCACGGTAGATACCTTTAACTTGTAATCCGTTGTAGATGGCAGAGCGGGTGACTGCACGGATTGCGGCGTTCATGCCGGGAGCATCTCCTCCGGATGTAAGAATACCAATACATTTAATAGTTCCCATAATTGTTAGTTGTTAGTTTGATTTTTATGAAGCAAAAGTACAAATATGAATTTATATTGTAACTGATTTTCTTCTTTATTATTCGTCCATTATAACTTTTTTACACGCTTCCATCAGCCATTTAGGGGTAGAGGTGGCTCCACAGATTCCAATGGAATGTGCATGTGACAATAAGGCCTTGTCAATCTCTTCCGGTTTGTCAATCTGGTAAGAGTTAGGGTTGACTTTCTTGCATTCCTGAAAGAGGATTTTTCCGTTGGAACTCTTATGTCCGCAAACGAAGAAAATCAGGTCGTGACTGGCAGCAAATTCCCGGATATGCGGCATGCGGTTGGCTACCTGACGGCAGATGGTATCGAAGTACTGGAAGGAGGCTTCCGGTGAAATGTGGGTCTCGATGTAGGACACTATCTGGCGGAATTCGTCGAGCGACTTGGTTGTCTGCGAATACAGGCGGATGTCTTTGTTCATGTCCAGTTTGCTGACTTCTTCCAGCTTCTCGATGACGATGGCTTTGCCTTCGGTTTGGCCCACCAGTCCCAACACTTCTGCATGGCCGTTTTTCCCGTAAATAACAATCTGTCTGTCTTTGTCGTGGGGAGTGGTGTCGTACTCCTGCTTGATTCTTTTTTGCAGGCGCAGCACTACCGGACAGGTGGCATCAATGATTTCGATGTGGTTTTTCCGGGCCAGTTCGTAAGTCTCAGGAGGTTCTCCATGTGCTCTCAGCAAGACCTTTACATTCTTCAAGCGGGCAAACTCTTCGTGGTTGATGGTAATCAATCCCATTTCCTTCAGTCGCTCGCACTCCTGCCCGTTGTGTACAATATCCCCCAGGCAATACAGAGGTACACCCTTTGCCAGTTCTTCTTCTGCTTTTGAAATGGCGGTCGTCACTCCAAAGCAGAATCCTGAGTCCTTATCTATTTCAATGTGATGCATGTGCAGCTTTTTCAAATTGTTCTTTCAGCCATTGTTTTTGTTCGGCAATGGTCAGGTGGCTGTTGTCCAGTAAAATCGCGTCGTCAGCCTTGCGCAGGGGACTTACTGCCCGGTTCTGGTCGATGCGGTCGCGTTCTTCTACGTTGTGAAGAATTTCTTCGAACGAAGCATCCTGACCTTTGGCTTTCAGTTCCTCGTAACGGCGCTGTGCACGGATTTCGGCAGAGGCTGTCACGAAAATCTTCAGTTCCGCATTCGGGAATACGGCTGTTCCGATGTCTCTTCCGTCCATCACGATTCCTTTTTCCTTGCCCATTTCCTGCTGTTGCTGAACTAAGGCCTTGCGCACAAAGTCGAGTGCTGCCACCGGACTGACATGCGAGGAGACTTCCATGGTGCGGATACGCTCTTCCACGTTCTTCCCGTTGAGGAAGGTCATGGGGCGCTGGGTTTCCGGGTTGAGCTGGAAGGAAATCTGGATTTGTCCCATTTGCTGGCGGAGCACTTCTTCCTGAATGCTTCCGTCGGCATTAAACAATCCGTTTTCCAGACAATACAGTGTAACGGCTCGGTACATGGCGCCGCTGTCTATATAGATGTATCCGATTTCTTTGGCTAAGTCTTTAGCCATGGTACTTTTCCCGCAGGAAGAGAATCCGTCGATGGCAATAATAATTTTTTTCATGTTTCGGCTTCGATAAAATAGATTTCGCATTGACAAAGATAGTGTAAATCCTTTGTATATCGGATGTTTTGGATAAAGTTTTTGGCGTCTCTTCCTTATAATATAAGGTAGAAATTCGTTTGGGATTCCAGAGATGAAAAAACGTTGTAGCAATGATTCGGACACCTGTTTGTGTTTTTTACGTTTCCTTTCCGGAAAACCTATGTTTCTCATGGCGGAAACGTAGGTTTTCCCTGCGTGAACCCTACGTTTCCGCCATGAGAAACATAGAACACGCAAGGCGATATGCTGATTATTTCAAGTGCGGAATAAAAAATATGCATTGTTTTACATTATTTTTATGTTGGGGTGTCGGAGTTTCGGGGAATTATGCTACCTTTGCCACGTATAGAGTATTAACCTTTAATAAACACATTTATGGAAGTCAAGAAATCGCCGAAAGCGGACCTCGAGGGCAAAAAGACCACGTGGTTATTGGTAGGTTTCGTACTGATCTTGGCAGCGATGTTTGTAGCGTTCGAATGGACAGAACGTGACAAGCAGGTCACTACCGATACCGGTATCACCGAACCAATCTTTGAAGAGGAAATGATTCCTATCACTGAACAGGAAGAACAGAAGCAGGCACCTCCTCCTCCTGAAGCTCCGAAAGTGGAAGAAGTTCTTCAGATTGCAGAAAATGATGCAAACGTAGAAGAATCTACTATCCAGTCAAGTGAAGAAAACAACCAGGCTGTGGAAATCAAGTATGTACCGGTTGAAGTAGAAGAAGAAGAACCGGAAGAACAGCAGATTTTCCAGGTGGTAGAAGAAATGCCGGAATTCCCGGGTGGTATGGCTGAATGTTTGAAGTTCATCGGTAAGAACATCAAGTATCCGACTATCGCACAGGAAAACGGTGTACAGGGACGTGTAATCATCCAGTTTGTGGTTAACCAGGATGGTTCTATCGTTGACCCGGTGGTTATGCGTAGTGTAGACCCGTACTTGGATAAGGAAGCACTCCGTGTGATCAAGATGATGCCGAAATGGAAACCAGGTAAGCAGCGTGGTAAAGCTGTACGTGTAAAATATACCGTGCCTGTAACCTTTAAGTTGCAGTAATCTATTGACCGTTATAATAAAGTGAAGGCTGCATTTTTGCAGCCTTTCTTTTTTCTCTTATCTTAAATTACATTTCCATGAAACAACAGACAAGCGAACAATTGTTACAGCAGATTCACGAATATATCGGAAACCTTTCTTATATGCGGGAGCCGATGGGACTTTATGATCCGATTGAGTATGTATTGGGGTTGGGCGGAAAGCGTTTGCGTCCGGTGCTGATGCTATTGGCTTATAATTTATATAAGGAAGATGTGACCCGTATCTTTTCACAGGCAGCAGGCATTGAAACCTACCATAACTTTACTTTGCTGCATGATGACCTGATGGATAAGGCGGATATGCGCCGCAACAAGCCTACGGTACATAAAAAATGGGATGAGAATACGGCTATTCTTTCCGGAGATGCAATGCTGATTCTTGCTTATCAGTTCATGATGAAGGAATGTTCGCTTGAATGTGTGGAACGCGTGATGGAAGTGTTTGGCCGTACCGCCCTTGAGGTATGCGAAGGACAGCAGTGGGACATGGAGTTCGAGCATCGTCTGGATGTGACGGTCGACGAGTATATCGAAATGATTCGTCTGAAGACTTCCGTGTTGCTTGCGGCAGCCTTGAAAATTGGTGCCATCTTGGGAGGTGCTCCGGAAAAGGATGCGCAGTTGCTCTATGATTTTGGCATTAAGATGGGACTGGCTTTCCAGTTGCAGGATGATTACCTGGATGTGTATGGTGATCCGGCTGTCTTTGGAAAGAAGATTGGAGGAGATATTCTTTGCAATAAGAAGACCTTTATGCTGATTACCGCCTTGAATCTGGCTGAAGGAGAAGACAAGGAAACATTACTGAACTGGCTTCGTGCTACGGACTACGTGGCTGAAGAAAAAATCCAGTCGGTTACAGCTCTATATAATAAGGTAGGAGTTCCTGAACTTTGTCAGGCTCGCATTGATGCCTATTATAAGGAAGGACTGGAGTTGCTGGATAAGGTAAACGTGGAATCCTCTCTTAAAGAAGAACTGAAGAAGTTTGTTTGTCATTTAATGGACCGTAAATTGTAAAGATATGAACGCCCTGATTGATACTCATACCCATCTTTATACTGAAGAATTTGATGCCGACCGTGAACTGGCGGTGATTCGTGCAGTCGAAGCAGGAGTGACTCGCTTGTTTATGCCTAACATTGATGATACGACGGTCGAGGCTATGCTTAAGCTGTGTGAGGCGCACGATTGCTGCTATCCGATGATTGGTTTTCATCCCACATCGGTAGATGCCGGTTGGAAGGAACGTCTGGAAAAAGTGAAAGGGTATCTGACTTCTTCTTCTCATCGCTTTTATGGAATCGGTGAGGTGGGTATTGACTTGTATTGGGACAAGACCTTCCGTGAGGAGCAGATGATTGTCTTTGAAGAACAGGTGAAGTGGGCACTGGAATACGACCTGCCTCTGATTATACATTGCCGGGAAGCTTATCCGGAACTGCTGGAGGTATTGTCGGGTTACAAGCATACAGCCTTGCGGGGAATCTTCCACAGTTTCACGGGTACTAGTGAAGATGCAGAACGGCTGTTGGAGTACGAATCTTTTATGCTAGGTATAAACGGAGTGGTTACTTTCAAAAAAAGTACTCTTCCCGAAGTCTTGAAGAATGTGCCTTTGAAGCGCGTCGTGCTCGAAACCGACTCACCTTATTTGGCTCCTGTGCCTTATCGTGGCAAACGGAATGAAAGTGCAAATCTGGTAAAGGTGGCAGAATGTCTTTCGGTAATCTATGGAGTACCTTTGTCGGAAATCGCCTCCCAGACTACAGAAAATGCTTTAAAAGTCTTCACAAATGCGGAGAAAAGTTTTTAAAGTTTATTAATTTCGACTTCAAAAGTAAACTTTTGTAGGCTTGATGTTATGTAAGACGAAAAAAAAGAATACATTTGTGACTGAAATCAGCGCGGGGTATAAAAATAACTGAAATATCTCCCCGACTGATGGTAAAAAGGAGAGGTGCTCGAGTGGTTGAAGAGGCACGCCTGGAAAGCGTGTATACGCCAAAAGCGTATCACGGGTTCGAATCCCGTTCTCTCCGCGAAAAAAGAGAAAAACAATTAACAAACTATTAATTAATTAATCTTAAAAATTAGACACACAATGAAAAAGTTATTTGCAATTCTTGCAGTGATGGGAGTCCTCTCATTTGGAATGACTCAGACAGCTATGGCTCAGGATTCTACAGCTACAGCAGCTCCGGCTCAGACAGAACAAGTAGCAGCAGCTGATGAAGCAGCAGCACCTGCAGTTGTTGAAGAAGGTGGTTTACACAAAGAATTAAAGACTAAGTTTATCGAAGGTGACGCAGGCTTCATGTCTTTGGTTGCTATCGCATTGGTACTTGGTTTGGCTTTCTGTATTGAACGTATTATTTACTTGAGCTTGGCTGAAGTTGACGTAAAGAAATTGATGGCTAAAGTTGAAGCTGCTTTGGAAAAAGGTGATGTAGAAGGTGCTAAGACAATCTGCCGTAATACTCGTGGTCCTGTTGCTTCTATCTGCTATCAGGGTTTGATGAGAATCGACGAAGGTTTGGACGTAGTTGAACGTTCAGTTGTTTCTTACGGTGGTGTTCAGGCTGGTTACCTTGAAAAAGGATGCTCTTGGATCACATTGTTCATCGCTATGGCTCCGTCTTTGGGATTCTTGGGTACTGTAATCGGTATGGTTATGGCATTCGACCAAATCCAGCAGGCTGGTGATATTTCTCCGACAGTTGTAGCAGGTGGTATGAAAGTGGCCTTGATTACTACTATCTTCGGTTTGATCGTTGCTTTGATTCTTCAGGTATTCTATAACTATATCTTGTCTAAGATTGAAGCTATTACAAGCCAGATGGAAGATTCTTCTATCACATTGCTTGATATGATCATGAAGTACAACTTGAAATACAAAAAATAATAAGAACAATGGCTAAATTATCATACAAGGTATCATACTACGTATTCTATGTATGCATCGCACTGATCTTGGTAGTGCTGGGCATGTTCTACGGAGTAGGATACAGCGAAACAAATGCAGCTGGTTTGGTTGAACCGGCTAACACTCCGGCCCTGATGTACCTGATGTACGGTATGTTTGCGGTAACTGTAGTGGCTACACTTATAGGAGCTATCGCACAGTTTGGTGGAGCTTTGAAAGACAATCCGAAAGGTGCTATCAAGTCTTTGATTGGACTGATTCTTTTAATCGTATTGCTGATCGTTACTTATAATATCGGTTCTTCTGAAACTGTAATTATGGGTGGTGGTACAGAATATACCAATGTAACCATGTTGAAGGTAACAGACATGTTGCTGTACTCTACTTATGTATTGTTCGGCTTGGCTGCTATCGGTACATTGATTAACTTGTCTGGAATTTTGAAGAAATAATATCATCATTGAAGTTTAATTAAAATATAAGGAGTAAGTCAAATGGCAAAAAAGAAAAGATCAGTGCCCGGAATTAACTCAAGTTCTACGGCCGATATTGCCTTCATGTTGCTTATTTTCTTCCTTATTACAACATCAATGGATACTGACCGTGGTTTGGCGAGACGTTTGCCGCCTCCGCCTGAAAACAAGGAGCAGAAAGATGATATTATTGTAAAGGAAAGAAACGTTCTTCAGGTTCGTTTGAACAAAGACGACCAGTTGATGGTTGGTGGAGAATGGTCTGATATCAGACAGTTGAGACAAAAGGCAAAAGAATTCATTGCCAATCCGAATAACGATGAGAACTTGCCTGAAAAGCATGCAAAACATCTTCCGTTCTTCGGTGACGTAATGATTACAGAAAAGCATGTAATCTCTGTACAGAATGACGTGGGTACTAGCTACGATGCTTATATTCAGGTTCAGAACGAATTGGTAGCAGCTTACAATGAGTTGCGTAACGAATTGGCTCAGTCTCAGTTCGGTAAAACATTCGCTGAATGTTCTGAAGATGAACAGAAAGCTATCACAGACTATTATCCGCAGAAGATTTCTGAAGCAGAACCTAAAAAATATGGAGGAAAATAATCATGGGAAAATTTAATAAGACTGGTAAGCGTGGCATGCCGGAGTTGAATACCTCTTCTTTGCCTGACCTTATCTTTACCATGTTGTTCTTCTTCATGATTGTAACAACCATGCGTGAAGTTACATTGAAGGTTCAGTTCAAGGTTCCTCAGGCTACAGAGTTGGAAAAATTGGAAAAGAAATCTTTGGTGTCTTTCATCTACATCGGTAAACCGATGCCGGAGTTCCAGAAAAAGATGGGTACTACCGACCGTATTCAGTTGAACGATAAATTCGCTGAATCTTCAGAAGTTCAGGACTACATCTATCAGGAACGTGAAAACATGAAAGAGGAAGATAAACCGTTTATGACTGTTTCCCTGAAGGTGGATGCAAAAACCAAGATGGGTATCGTAACAGAAGTAAAACAGGCTCTTCGTCAGGCATACGCACTGAAGATTAACTATTCAGCTACTCAGCGTCAGTAATAGTTTTATAAAATATGAAAAAGGCTGTCTCTTATGAGGCGGCCTTTTTTTGTGTATCTATTCTATGTGCTAGTTTGAGTTGGATGATACTTGGCTGAAGAGTAGAGATGGCAGGAGTATCGGGGCTGACTATTTG